>NZ_JBFUMD010000338.1:0-4369 GCF_054049555.1 Nocardioides sp. P5_C9_2 | reverse complement strand
GCCGGGGTCGTGGCCGCCATCGCGGCGAACTCCTCCGGGTCGGCGGCCGCGATCGCCGCCGGCTCCATGGTGCCGAAGCGGTCCAGGACCTTGGCCGGACCGCGGAAGGCATGCTCCATCGGGTACTGCTGGTCCAGCATCATCCCCACCAGCAGGGCGAAGGGGGACTCGTCGAGGACCTTGTCGGCGGCCGGGTCACCGGTGATGTGGAGAGCCATGCCCGCAGTATCCCGCACCGCTCAGCCGGGGTGCTCGAAGTGGTGGACCTCCGCGTCCGGGCCGGGGTAGACGAGTCCGACGTGACCCGTGTCCTCCCAGCGCACGAGGTACGGCGGGCTGCCGTCGGGGTGCCGCACCTCCAGTACCTCCCCGTCACGGACCGGCTCGTCGACGTGCTGGCTGTGCACGATCAACCTGTCTCCCACGGCGGCGTACACGGCGTCCTCCTCGTCTGCAGGCCCCGTCGGGGGGCCGCGGTGCCTCGATTGTTCGCTTCCTGACCGGTCCCGTGCAGGGCCAGAGGTCACGTGTCGCGGGCCGACGTGCTGCCCCGTGCCGGCGGGACCTTCGAAGACCGGCTGGGGACCTTCCGCCCTCGACCCGGCCGGCACGTCCCCCGGACGCTGGGGCCATGGGAATGACGTGACCGGCGACACGGGTCGGATGCGGGCGTGGGTGGTGAGCGGGCGCCCGGGAGGTCCGGGGCGCCTCGAGCGAGTGGTGCGCGACGTACCGCTCGCCGCCGACGGCGAGGTGCTGGTGCGGGTGACCGCGTGCGGCGTGTGCCGGACCGATCTGCACCTGGCCGACCTGGAGCTGGCGCCACGATCGCCACAGGTGGTCCCCGGGCACGAGGTCGTGGGCCGGGTCGTCGCGCTGGGCCGGGGGTCCGGGCGCTTCGCGGTCGGGGACCGTGTCGGGGTGGCCTGGCTGCGGCGGACGTGCGGGAGCTGCAGCGCCTGTCGCCGCGGTCGCGAGAACCTGTGCCGGTCCTCGGAGTACACCGGCTGGGACCGCGACGGCGGTTTCGCGGAGTACGCCGTCGCTCCCGAGGCCTTCGTGTACGCCCTCCCTGCCCGGTTCACCGACGAGGAGGCCGCTCCCCTGCTCTGCTCCGGGATCATCGGCTACCGGGCACTCAAGCGCGCGGCGCTGCCCCCGGGCGGGAGGTTGGGGATCTACGGATTCGGGGCCAGCGCCCACCTGACGGCGCAGCTGGCGCTCGCGCGCGGGGCGGAGGTGCACGTCCTGACCCGCGGCAGTGCGGCTCGCGCCCTGGCCACCGAGCTCGGCGCGACGTCGGTCGGTCCCGCCGACGGCCGGCCGCCGGTGCTGCTCGACTCGGCCATCCTCTTCGCCCCGGTGGGCGAGCTGGTGCCCACCGCCCTCGCGGCGCTGGACCAGGGCGGCACCCTGGCGGTGGCAGGCATCCACCTGTCCGACATCCCGGGGCTGGACTACGACCGCGACCTGTTCCGGGAGCGCACCCTGACCAGCGTCACCGCCAACACCCGGTCCGACGGCGAGGAGCTGCTGCGCCTCGCGGAGCTGCTCGACCTGCGACCCCGGGTGACGCAGTACTCGTTCGACGAGGTCGACCGGGCGCTGGCCGACCTCGCCGACGGCGCGGTGACGGGTGCGGCCGTGGTCAGTCGGCCTTGACCGCCAGGACCGGGCAGTGGGCGTCGAGCAGGATGCGCTGCGCGTTGCTGCCCAGGATCAGCTTGCCGACCGGCGAGCGGCGGCGCAGCCCGATGACGAGGAGCTCGGCGGAGTTGGCCTCGGCCAGGCTGATGAGGTCCTCGGCCGGCTCGAAGCCGCGGACCAGCTGCCGGATGTCGTACTCGAGGCCGGACTCGTCCAGCGTCGCGCGGACGTGCTCCATGTCGGTGTCGGCCGCCCTGGCCCGCGTCTCGTCGTAGTCGTGGCCGCCCCGGTGCGAGTTGACCACCACGAGCCTGCTGCCGCGCAGCTTGGCCTCGGAGATGGCGGTGGCCAGCGCGGCCTCGCCCTCGGGCTTGGGGACGTATCCGACGACGACGGTACCCATGGTGTCTCCTTCTGCAGACCGACCCCGCATCGGTGCGGGACGGGGTGGTTGGCACCGTACCCAATCCCGGCGGCCAGCGGGAGGCTGTGGACGACGACGCGCGCGAACCGGTCCGTGAGGGCAGGCTGTCGCCCATGCCGGTGCTGGCTCCGATCTCGCGCGCGACCCACGTCGCGCTGCGCGAGGCAGTGCTCGACTTCCGGGAGTCCGACCACCGTCGCCGGCCACCGCCCGCCGTGCACGTCGGCCTGCCGGGACACCACCCGGCCTGCTTCGTCGACGAGCCCGGCAGCGGGACGGACGCGACCCTGGCCGCCGACATCGTCTCCGCGCTGCTGCAACGCTCGCGGCGCGAGCTGGGTGCGCGGCTGGGTACGCCGACCCCGGTGCCCGTGGTCTGGCTGACCCGCGCCGGCTCCCTGGCCGCGCACGACGCCGACGTGCTGTGGTCGGTGGCGACCAGGACGGCGTACGCGGAGGCCGGCCTGGAGGCCACCTTCGTGGTGGTGACGCGGGACGGCTGGCTGGACCCGGTCACGGGAGCACGCCGCGAGTGGCGGCGGCTGCGACGCCGGTCAGGGTCTGGCCCGCGGCCGCCCTGACCCGCGGGTCGGGCCCTCAGTCCCCCCAGGTGTGGACGGGCTCGTTGGTGTGCATCCGGCTCCGGTAGTCCTGCAGCGTGGCGCGGAGCGCGTCGTACGTCTCCATGTCCGAGCGCCGGCGCATCTGGCCCACGAACCAGTCGGCGCCGGTCATCCCGAGCAGGCAGCGCTGCTCGATGATGCCGAGCAGGCGGTCGCGGACGTCGGCCTCGACCCCCCACGCGTCGAGCCCCTGGTGAGCCATCGGGAGGAGCCGTCGCAGCACCAGCTCGGTGGCACGGACCTGGCCGATACCCGGCCAGTAGATCTGCGCATCGACGCCCTGCTGGGCGGCGACGTGGAAGTTCTCCTCGGCCGCCGAGAACGACATCTGGGACCACAGCGGCCGCTCACTCTCGGCGAGGTGGCGGACCAGTCCGAAGTAGAAGGCGGCGTTGGCGATGGTGTCGGCGACCGTGGGACCCGCGGCGAGCAGCCGGTTCTCGACCCGCAGGTGCGGCACCCCGTGGGCGATGTCGTAGACCGGACGGTTCCAGCGGTAGATGGTGCCGTTGTGGAGCCGGAGCTCGGAGAGCTCGGGCGTGCCGCCGGACTCGAGCACCTCGAGCGGGTCCTCCTCGTCGGTGATGGGGAGCAGCGCGGGGAAGTAGCGGACGTTCTCCTCGAACAGGTCGAAAACCGAGGTGACCCACCGCTCGCCGAACCACACGCGCGGGCGGACCCCCTGGACCTTGAGCTCCTCGCTGCGGGTGTCCGTGGCCTGCTCGAACAGCGGGATGCGGGTCTCGCGCCACAGCTCCTTGCCCAGGAGGTAGGGCGAGTTGGCGGCCACCGCGAGCTGGACGCCGGCGATCGCCTGGGAGGCGTTCCAGTAGGCGGCGAAGTCGTCCGGGGCGGTCTGGACGTGGAACTGGGTGCTGGTGCACGCCGCCTCCGGAACGATCGAGTCCGCCGTCGTCGACAGTCGGTCTCGTCCGGAGATGTTGATGGTGATGTCCTCGCCGCGTGCGTCGAGGATCTGCTCGCTGAGCAGCTTGTAGCGGGGGTTGGCGCTGAGCGAGGCGCGGGACATGTGGCCCTCGGCGAGGGTCGGCAGGATGCCGATCATCACCTGGTGCGCGCCGACCTCGCTGGAGGCCGCCTCGGCGTCGTTGAGCGAGCGCCGCAGGCTGTCCTCGAACGTCGTCAGTCCGCCCTCGCGCAGGGTGGCCGGAGGCACGTTGATCTCGATGTTGAACTGGCCCAGCTCGGTCTGGAAGTCGGGTTGGGCGATCGCCTCCAGCACCTCCGCGTTCTTGAGCGCCGGGTCCCCGCGGTCGTCGACCAGGTTGAGCTCGACCTCCAGCCCGGTCATCGGGTCGTCGGTGTCGAAACGGGCCTCGCGCAGCATCCGGGCGAAGACGTCGAGATTGCGGCGCACCTTCTCCCGGTGGCGCGTCCGGTCAGCCCGCGAGAACTCCTGCTGCTCGACTTCTTCACCCATGGGAGGGACCCTAGCCACGCGCGACCCTCCGGGAACAGGCGTCACCCCCCGCGGGATGGGTGCGCAGGCCTCTCCTGGTCCCCCTCCTCAGGCTGCTCCGCGGTCCAGGCCCGCCCGGAACGTCTCCCACAGCTCGGGTGAGCAGGCCTCGTCCAGCAGGTCGGCCACCAGCCGCGCCAGCGAGTGGCTGGGCTCGACGGYGCGGCACCGCTCGACCGCGCACCACGCCAGGGC
>NZ_JBFUMD010000337.1:0-4438 GCF_054049555.1 Nocardioides sp. P5_C9_2 | reverse complement strand
GTGCACGACCCCGGCCACGTCGGTGGCCAGGTGCATCACGTTGGGCAGGTGCAGCACGAACGGCGCCTCGGGCACGTTCATCGACGAGCAGTGCGGCTCGAGCGCGTCGGCGACGGAGCGGACGGCGTACTCGTGCTCCTCGAGGTCCTTGGAGGAGCGGGCCAGCGTCGCAGCCAGCGCCATGTCGCGCTCGTCGTCACCAGTACGCCGGATGGTGCCGGCGAGCACCCGTGAGGTGACCAGGCCGCGCTCGCGACGCACGAGCATCTCGGGGGTCGCCCCGAAGAGGCCGTCGACGTGGAAGGTCCAGCACATGGCGTAGTCGGTGGCCAACCGGTGCAGCGGCCACCGGACGTCGAGGGGTTCGTCGCACGTGGCGATGAGGTCCCGGGCCAGGACGACCTTCTCGAGGTCCCCGACGTTGATCCGGGCGACGGCGTCGGCCACGACCGACATCCACTCCTCGCCGTTGAGCGCTCCGTCGGCGAAGCTGAGGCCCACCGGCGCGCGCGGCACGTCCACCCGCTCCGGGCGGGGGGCCTCGGCCGTCGGCTCGTCCCCGACGGTGGTCACCCACGTGCGGTCGCCGCGGCGTCCGAGCACGACCCGGGGGACGACGAGCACCGAGTCGCCGGGGTCGTCGGCGAAGCCGAAGGAGCCGAAGGCGACCAGCCCGGTGCCCGGTTCGGTGACCTCGTCGGTGACCTCGGCGCGCGCCGTCGTCTCCGACCACCACTTGTCGGCGTCGCGGAAGCGTGCCGACCCGGTGGTACGCACCTGGGCCGCCACGCCCCAGCCGACCAGCCCCTCGCCGTTGCGCAGCCAGGTGACCGGTGAGTCGGCGGGCAACCGGTCGAGGAGTCGGGCCGAGTCGGGGTCCCCGAGGTCGATCGCCGTCGTCCGCACCACCAGGGGGCTGGCCGCGGTCGCCGCGGGGGTGGTCGCCGCACTCGTCACGACCCGGAGCCTACGCGGCGGCTCCTGGTCGTCATGACTCCAGATCCGGTCGGCAGGACCCGGGCCGTGACGGGGGTCACGACGAGCGCTCCGCGCGGACCGCGACCCTCGCGCCCGTCAGGAGCGGTAGACGATCACCGTGTCGCCGAGGCGCACCTGGTCGAACAGCCAGCGGACCCCGTCGTAGTCGCGCACGTTGACGCACCCGTGCGAGGCGCCGTTGTAGCCGGTGGCCGCGAAGTCGGGGGAGTAGTGCACCGCCTGCCCGCCGGAGAAGAACATGGCGAACGGCATCGACGTGTCGTAGAGGCTCGAGACGTGGTCGCGACTCTTGCGGAACACCGAGAAGGCGCCCTCCCGGGTCGGCAGCTCGTCGGAGCCGAAGCGCACGTCGAAACGGGTCTTCACCACGCCGTCGATGACCCAGCGCAGCGAGCGCGACGTCTTGTCGACGCACATGACCCGCCCGGTCAGGCAGCGCGGGTCGAGCGCCGGGCCCTGCGGCTCGATGTTGAAGAGCTCGGCCTGGGTGGGCTGACGCGTCATCGCGGCCAGCCGGTCGAGGGTCCGGCGGTCGACCTCGCCGGTCACCGGGATCCGACGCTTCTCCTGGAACCCGCGCACGGCACGCATGGTGCGGACGTCGAAGACGCCGGTGACGTCGCCGGTCCACCACCTCAGCTGCTCGAGCCGAGCCTGCAGGCGGCGCACGGCCAGACCCTGGTCGCCGGCGGCGAGCAGGGCGGGGCCCGGCGTGTAGATGTTGTGCAGCGCCTCGCGGGTGGGCTCGGTGGTGACGGCGGCCAGGGTCGACCAGGTGCGCGCGTCGACACGGCCGGTGGTCTCGCGGTGCCGACGGGCCTGGAAGGTGCGCACCCCGTCGCGGGTCTGGGCGTCGAAGCGGCTCGTGATCACCTCGGAGTGCAGGTCCAGCTGGTGCAGGCGGCTCTGCAGCTCGCGCACCCRCCAGCCGGAGTCGCCGAAGCGCAGAGGGGTGAAGGCCGCCCGTGCGGCGGGGGTGCCCACGCCGTCCGCGGCACCCGCCGGAGCGGTGAGGGACGTCGCGCCGACGACGGCGAGACCGAGCGTGAGCGTCATCGCCAGCAGGAGGCGGGCGGCGGTGGCGCGGGGCGTCCGGGGACGAGGCGTCCGGGTGAGAGGCATGGGATCTCCGAGGTAGGCGAGGGTCGTCATAGTAGGGACGCCCACCGACGGTGCGAGGTTGCGCCCGCACTACGCTCGCCGCGTGGCCCGTGCAGAGCTCGACAAGCAGCCGACCGACGTCCGACGCATGTTCGACGCCGTCGCCCAGCGCTACGACCTCACCAACGACGTGCTGTCGCTCGGCCAGGACCGGCGCTGGCGGCGCGAGGTCATCGAGGCCGTCGACCCGTCGTACGGCGACCGGGTGCTCGACCTCGCGGCCGGCACCGGCACGTCCAGCCAGCCGTTCGCGGACGCCGGCGCCCGGGTGGTGCCGTGCGACTTCTCCCTCGGGATGCTCCAGGTCGGCAAGCGGGCGCGTCCGCACCTGCCCTTCACCGCCGGCGACGGCACCCGGCTGCCCTTCGCGGACGGCACCTTCGACGCGGTCACCATCTCCTTCGGGCTGCGCAACATCGTCGATCCCGAGGCCGGTCTGCGGGAGATGCGCCGCGTCACGCGACCCGGCGGCCGCCTGGTGGTGTGCGAGTTCAGCAGCCCGACCCTGCGGCCCTTCCGCACCGTCTACATGGAGTACCTGATGAAGGCGCTGCCGACGATCTCGCGGGCCGTCTCGTCCTCCCCGGACGCCTATGTGTACCTCGCGGAGTCGATCCGTGCGTGGCCCGACCAGCACGGGCTGGCGGCCCTGATCGGCGAAGCCGGGTGGTCGGCACCGCAGTGGCGCAACCTCTCGGGCGGCATCGTCGCCCTGCACCGCGCGACCGCCTGACCCCTGCGTGACGCGGCGCACAGCGCGTCCTACACTGTGGGCTGCGCCACTAGTGAAGTAGTTCACAAAGTCACATGCGGTGGCCGGTGTGGTGGCTGCTCTGCTGCACAGGGACGAGGGAGGGACAGGCTCGATGGAGCTCTACACGCCGGTGCTCGTGCTCGCGGCACTGGCCGCGGCCTTCGCGGTCGGCTCGGTCGTGATGAGTGCGTTCATCGGACCCAAGCGCTACAACCGCGCCAAGCTCGACTCCTACGAGTGCGGTATCGAGCCCACCCCGCAGCCGGTCGGCGGCGGCCGCTTCCCGGTGAAGTACTACATCACCGCGATGCTCTTCATCGTCTTCGACATCGAGATCATCTTCCTCTACCCGTGGGCCGTGCACTTCGACGCCATGAAGGTCTTCGGGCTCGTCGAGATGGTCCTCTTCATCGCCACGGTGTTCGTGGCCTATGCGTACGTGTGGCGTCGCGGCGGACTGGAGTGGGACTGATCATGGGACTCGAAGAGAAGCTTCCGAGCGGCGTGCTCCTGACCACGGTCGAGGGCGTCGCCGGCTACATGCGCAAGGCGTCCTTCTGGCCGGCGACCTTCGGTCTCGCCTGCTGCGCCATCGAGATGATGACGTCGGGCGGTCCCAAGTACGACCTGGCCCGCTTCGGCATGGAGGTCTTCCGGGCCAGCCCGCGCCAGGCCGACCTGATGATCGTCGCCGGCCGGGTCAGCCAGAAGATGGCCCCCGTCCTGCGCCAGATCTACGACCAGATGGCCGAGCCCAAGTACGTCCTCGCCATGGGGGTGTGCGCCAGCTCTGGCGGCATGTTCAACAACTACGCCATCGTGCAGGGCGTCGACCACGTCGTCCCTGTCGACATGTACCTCCCCGGCTGCCCACCGCGGCCCGAGATGCTGATCGACGCGATCCTCAAGCTCCACGACCAGGTGCAGGCCACCAAGCTCGGTGCCAACCGGCTCGCCGAGATCGAGGAGCTCGAGACGCAGGCCCTCCAGGCGCTGCCGACCAGCCAGATGCGAGGCCTGCTGCGATGAGCAACCCGCTGGACAACCCGTCCGACAACCCGGCCACGGCGCACGTCGACCAACCGGCCGTCGAGCAGTCCCCCGAGAACCTTCCCGCGCCCCATGGCGAGGGCATCGAGGTCCGCTCGACGGGCGAGCGCCGCGGCATGTTCGGTGTCTCCGGCACCGGCGACACGTCCGGCTACGGCGGCCTGGTCGCGCCCATCGTCCTGCCCGGGGCCTCGCAGCGTCCGTACGGCGGGTGGTTCGACGAGGTCGCCGACGCGCTCGAGGCCCGGCTCGGTCAGACCGACCTGACCGCGGCGATCGAGTCCGTCGTGGTCCACCGTGGTGAGATCACCTTTCACGTGCGCCGCGAGGACCTGCCGTTCGTGGCGCAGATGCTGCGCGACGACGACGCGCTGCGCTTCGAGTTCTGCTCGGGCGTCAGTGGCGTGCACTACCCCGACGACACCGGCCGCGAGCTGCACGCCGTCTACCACCTGCTCTCGATGACCCACAACC
>NZ_JBFUMD010000336.1:0-4458 GCF_054049555.1 Nocardioides sp. P5_C9_2 | reverse complement strand
CCCGGGAGACATCCGGGCCGACGACGTCGTGGTGGCGGCCTTCGCGCGCCTCGGCTGGGAGTGGGGTGGAACGTGGGTGTCGTCCCAGGACTTCCAGCACGTCGCCGCAGGCGACGATCGGTGGGGTGCCGCAGGCGACGATCGGTAGGCTGCCGCCATGGGCGAGCTGGAGGGGACGAACGTCCCGGGGGACCCGAGCCGGATGCGCATCTCGGACGCCGACCGGCACCGGGTGGCCGAGGTGCTGCGCGAGGCAGCGGGGGAGGGCCGGCTCGACCTGGACGAGCTCGACGAACGCCTCGAGCTGACCTTCGGTGCCAAGACGTACGCCGACCTGGTGCCGATCACGGCCGACCTCCACGTCGTGCAGCCCGCTCCGCCGGCCGCCCCGACGGTGCCGCTCGCGGGCGGTGCCCCCGTCGTCGGCCACGCGTCCTCGACCGCGATCATGGGCGAGTGCAAGCGCCGCGGCGTGTGGCTCGTCCCCGCCCACCACGCGGCGTTCACGCTGATGGGCAACATCACCCTCGACCTGCGGCAGGCGGTCCTGGCCACCCGGGAGGTCACGATCAACGCCAGCGCCATCATGGGCGAGGTCAAGATCCTGATCCCCGCGCACATGCACGCCGTGGTCGAGGGCACCCCGATCATGGGTGACTACGGCCAGGGCAAGGACAAGGTGGCGGCCGAGCTCGGCCCCGACTCGCCGACCGTCCGGGTCCGTGGCCTGGCGTTGATGGGCTCGGTCCAGGTCGTGCGGCTGCCGCCGCCGGGCACCCCGCGCAAGATGCTCGGCCACTACTGACCCGACGTACGACGAGGCCCGCCCCCCGAGATGCGGGGCGGGCCTCGTCGTACGCGGTGCAGCGCTCAGACCTCCTCGGCCGAGTGGATCTGCTCGCCCTGGTCGGCCATCTTCTCGGCCCGCGCCATGGCCTCGGGGTCCTCGCGCTCGGGGATCCGACCGGCCCGGGACTCGTCGACCGTCAGGCTCTCGCCGGTCGTGGGATCGAAGAGGTGGATCTTGGTCGCGTCCACCCAGATCTCGGCCTCGTCGCCCTCGGAGATGCGGCTGGCGCCGTCGAGGGACACGACGAGCTGGGTGCGCATCTGGTCGCCGTCGAGATCCCTCTCCAGCTGGGTGAGCTGCTCCTGGACCTCCGGGGGCGCCTCGAAGGGGATGTAGGCGAACGCCTCGTTGCCGAGCCACTCCACCACGTCCACCTTGGCCCGGAACGTCGAGCCCGCGGGGACGTCGTCCTTGACGGAGGCGTCCTCGAAGTGCTCGGGCCGGATACCGGCGATGAGCAGCCCCTTGCCCTGGGCTCGCTCGGCCCGCTCCCGGGGGATCTCCACCGTGCCGAACGGCAGCTTGACCGACGTGCCGTCGACCTCCGCGGGGAGGAAGTTCATCGGTGGGGAGCCGATGAAGCCGGCCACGAACAGGTTGCCCGGGTTGGTGTACAGCTCGCGCGGGGTGGCGAGCTGCTGGAGCACGCCCCGCTTGAGCACGGCCACCCGGTCGCCGAGGGTCATGGCCTCGGTCTGGTCGTGGGTGACGTAGACGGTGGTGATCCCCAGCCGCTTCTGCAGCCGCGAGATCTCGGTGCGCATCTGCCCACGCAGCTTGGCGTCCAGGTTGGACAGCGGCTCGTCGAAGAGGAACGCGTCCGCGTCGCGCACGATCGCTCGCCCCATGGCCACGCGTTGGCGCTGGCCGCCCGACAGGTTGCCGGGCTTGCGGTCCAGGTGCTCGTCGAGCTCCAGGGTCTTGGACGCGTTCCGGACCTTCTTGTCCACCTCGTCGTTCGAGGCCCCCGCCAGTCGCAGCGGGAAGGCGATGTTCTCGTAGACGGTCAGGTGCGGGTAGAGCGCGTAGTTCTGGAACACCATCGCCAGGTTGCGCTCCCGCGGCGCGAGGTCGTTGACCCGMTTGTCGCCGATCATCATGTCGCCCGAGGTGATGTCCTCGAGGCCCACGATCATCCGCAGCAGGGTCGACTTCCCGCAGCCCGACGGCCCGACGAGGATCATGAACTCCCCGTCGGCGACGTCGATGCTGATGTCGTTGACGGCGGGGAAGCCGTCGCCGTACTTCTTGACGATGTTCTTGATGTCAATGGCAGCCATGTGAGATCAACCCTTCACTGCGCCGGAGGTGAGCCCGGCGACGATCTTTCGCTGGAACAGCAGGACGATGATGATGATCGGGATCGTGACCACCACGGAGGCGGTGGCCAGCTGCCCGTACGGCGGGTTGAACGGGTCGGGTCCCACGAAGAACGACAGCTGCGCCGGCACGGTGCGCGACGCCGTGGTCGACGTGAGCGAGATGGCCAGCACGAACTCGTTCCACGCGAAGAAGAACGTCAGGATCGCGGCCGTGAAGACACCGGGAGCCGCCAGCGGGACGATCACCTTCCGGAACRCCTGCCACGAGGTCGCGCCGTCCACCTGGGCGGCCTGCTCCATCTCCCACGGGATCTCCCGGAAGAACGCCGACAGGGTCCAGATCGCCAGCGGCAGCGTGAACGACATGTAGGGGATGATCAGGCCGAGCCACGTGTCGAAGATGCCGACCGTGCGCCACAGGTCGAACAACGGGCCCACCAGCGCCACCACCGGGAACATCGCGATCGCGAGCGCGAGCGACAGCACGATCCGCTTGCCCTTGAACTCGAGCCGGGCGATGGCGTACGCCGCCAGCGTCGCGAGGATCACCGACAGGAACGTCGAGATCGCCGAGATGCCGAACGAGTTGATCAGCGAGTCCCTGAAGTCAGGGTTGTCCACGATGTCGCTGTAGTTCTGGAACGTCGGGTCGATGGGCAGGAACTGCGGGCTCCCCGTAGCGGTCTCCGTCGGGCCCTTGAAGGACATCGAGATGATCCACGCGACCGGCAGGAGGCACCACACGAGGATGAACAGGAAGCCCACCCAGGTGCCGATCTTGTTCTGGTGCTTGTTCATCAGCCCTCACCCCTCGCCTGTGCCAGATCGACCTTGAACAGCTTGACGATGCCGAACGCCAGGAGCAGCACCGAGATGAACAGCAGCACCGAGAGGGCAGACCCCATCCCGAGCTGCATCTGCTCGATCACCTGGCGGTAGGTGAGGAAGGAGATCGACTCGGTGTCCTGGGCGCCGCGGGTCATCACGTAGATGTTGTCGAAGATGCGGTAGGCGTCGAGGGCCCGGAAGAGCACCGCAACCATGATCGCCGCCCGCATGTTGGGCAGGATCACCTTCCACAACCGTTGCCACCAGGTGGCACCGTCGACCTGGGCGGCCTCGAGCATGTCCTCCGAGACCTGCGAGAGCCCGGCGAGCAGCAGGAGGGCCATGAACGGGGTGGTCTTCCAGATCTCGGAGACCATGATCGCGAACATGGCCGGCCAGTGGGAGCCGAACCAGTTGAAGTCGTCCGCGACGAACGGCAGCCAGCTGTTGACGAAGCCGTTGTTGAGCGAGAAGGCGAACTGCCAGGCGTAGCCCGAGACGACGGTGATGATGCCGTAGGGGATGAGGATCGAGGTGCGGATCGCGCCGCGGGCGAAGACGATCTTGTGCATCACCATCGCGAACGCGAAGCCGATGACCAGCTCGACCGCCACCGTGATCACCATGATGATCACGGTGTTCCAGGTGTCCTGCCAGAACAGGGGGTCGGTCAGGACCGTCGTGTAGTTGCTGATCCCCACGAACTCCCGGTCGTCCGGCGTCGTGAGCCTGTAGCGGAACAGCGAGAGGTACAGGGCCTGGAGCATCGGCCACGCGGTCACCAGCAGCATCATGATGACCGCGGGTGCGACGAGCCTCAGCCCGAGCCTGTTCTCGGCGACCGAGCGATCACTGGCGGGGGCCTTGGCGGCGCGACTGGTGTCCCGCTTGGAGTCGGGTGCGACGGCGGTGCTCATAGCAACGACTCTCCGTTCAGGATCTCTTCGATGAAGGTCTTGGACTCCTCCGGGGTCTGTTGACTGACCCCCGACGGCGGGTGCCAGGTGCTCTGGATGGCGCTGGACATGTCGCTCCAGTAGGGCGACACCGTGCGCGGTGCGGCCGTCTCGAGCGACTCCTGGAACAGGGCGATGAGCTCGGGCGGGAACAGGTCCTTGACCCCCTGCTCGTCGTAGCCGGCGGCGCTGGACGGCATGTTGCCGGTCAGCTCGGCGTTGAGGGCCTGGTTCTTGGGGCTGGTGAGGCACTCGAGCGCGTCGATGGCCTCCTTCTCGTTGTCCGTGGTCGAGCTGACGCCGATCCCGATCCCGCCGTAGGGCGGTCGGGACTGCTCGCCCTCGACGGTCGCCGGGTAGCGGGCGAAGCCGATGTCGTCCCCGAGCCGGTCGTCGCCGTAGTTGCCCCAGATGTCGGGACTGCTCGCCCTCGACGGTCGCCGGGTAGCGGGCGAAGCCGATGTCGTCCCCGAGCCGGTCGTCGCCGTAGTTGCCCCAGATG
>NZ_JBFUMD010000335.1:0-4487 GCF_054049555.1 Nocardioides sp. P5_C9_2 | reverse complement strand
CCGTTGCCGTCCATGACCACGGCCACGTGGCGCGGCACGAGCTCGGCCGGTACGGCGGGTGGCCGGGCGCCGCTGGGGTGCGGGGTCGGCGKACGGACGCTTCGCTTCACGAGCGGCAGCGTAGTCGGGTCGCGCCGGACGTCATGGAGATCGGTCGGCGGTCAGCGCTCGACGTACGCCATCGACCGCAGGCCGCGCTCGACGTGCCAGGCGAGGTAGGCGGCGACCAGTGAGCTGGCCTCCTTCAGGTGGCGCGGCTCGGCGGCGTGGACGAGGGGCCAGTCGCCGGTGAGCAACGCCGCGCCCAGGCGCAGGGTCTCCTCGGCGGGGGTGGCCGAGCCCGGCACCTTGCACATCCGGCACATCACGCCCCCGGCCGAGGGGTTGAAGAAGCGGTGCGGGCCCTCGACGCCGCACGAGACGCAGTGGTCGAAGGACGGCGCCCACCCGGCCACCGACAGCGAGCGCAGCAGGTAGGAGTCGCGCACCTGGCCGGCCCCGTGCTCCCCGGCGGCCATCGCGCGCAGCCCGCCGACGAGCAGCAGGAACTGCTGGACCGCCGGCTCCTTCTCCTCGGTGACCAGGCGCTCGGCGGTCTCGAGCATCACGGTGCCGGAGGTGTAGCGGTCGTAGTCCAGGCCCAACCGGGCGTGGAAGGGGTCGATCGTCTCGGCCTGCGTGATCGTGTCGAGGTTGCGACCCTCGGCGAGCTGGAGGTCGACGTGGGTGAAGGGCTCCAGCCGCGAGCCCCAGCGCGACGTCGTACGTCGCACGCCACGCGCCACCGCACGGACCCGGCCGTGGTGGCGGGTCAGCAGGGTGATGATGCGGTCCGCCTCACCCAGCTTGTGGGTGCGCAGCACGACCGCCTCGTCTCGGTAGAGAGGCACCCCGCCATTCTCCCCCACGGGTGGGCCCCGGCGCCGCAGGCCCGGGCGAGGGTCAGGTGGCGCGGCGCCGGCTGCGGGGTGGCGAGTCCCAGCAGGACCGCGCGAAGCCGGCGGCGAGCGTGTTGAGACGCTCGGGTGCCGCGCGCCACTCGACGATGCTGCGGGCCCGGATGAAGGTCGCGTGCGGCATCTCCGCGGCGAGCATCGCCGCGTCGGCGGCCGGGTGGATCGGGTCGGCCGGGTGCCCGACGACCAGCGCGGGGACCTCGATGGCACGCCGCTGCGCCGACGACGGCGCGATCCGGCCGAAGAAGATGCCGTGCACCGCCGCCGCCATCGGCGCCGCCTGCTGGTTGCAGGTGTCGAGCCCGATCCCGACCCAGAAGGGCACCAGCCCCCGCGGGACGGGCCTGGTCACCCAGCGCAGCGCCGAGACGGTCACCGGCAGGAATCGCGCCGCGAAGAGCAGCGGTGCGAAGACCATGATCCCGGCCTCGAGGGCGTTGTCCAGGACCGGCATCTCGAGCAGCAGCCCCCGGACCCGGCCGGGAGTCATCACCGCGACCTCGAGCGACACGTTGGCGCCCAGGGACGTCCCGCCCACGATCGCCTGCTCGGCGCCCAGGTGGTCGAGGAGCGCGACGACCTGCTCCCCGAAGGCCGTCATCGAGTACGACATCGGGTCCGCCGGGCGGTCGGAGCGACCGTGCCCGAGCAGGTCGAGGGTCACCACGTGCAGACCCTCGGCCGCCAGGGCCCGCGCGAGCGGCTGGTGCATCCGCCGCGGCATCAGCTGGCCGTGCAGGAGCACCACCCAGGCGTCGCCCGACCCGTACTCGGTGTACTCGAGCCGGTCCCGTCCCGCCGGGTGCTCCAGGAAGAACTGGCCGATCCGCTCGCTGACCAACATGGCCAGAACCTACCGCTCAGGCGCGGTTCACGGCGCTGATCACGGCCTTGAGCGACGCGGTCACGATGTTGGCGTCCAGCCCGACGCCCCACAGCACCCTCTCGCCGACCGCGCACTCGACGTACGCCGCCGCGATGGCGTCGCCGCCCGACGAGAGCGCGTGCTCGTGGTAGTCGAGCACCCGGACGTCGAAGCCCCGCTCGTCCGCACGCGGCAGCCCGTTGATCGCGTCGACGAACGCCGCGATGGGGCCGTTGCCCTCGCCCGACAGGCTGGTCAGCTCGCCGTCGACGAACACGTTGACGTCGAGCCGGTCCTTCTCCCCGGCGGCGCTGCTGGTGTGGACCGAGTCCAGCCACAGCGGGCGCTCACGGTCGAGGTACTCGCGGCGGAAGGCCTCCCAGATCGCCGCGGGCGCGACCTCGCCGCCCTCGGCGTCGGTGTGCTGCTGGATGACCCGGCTGAACTCGATCTGGGCCCGGCGCGGCAGGTCGAGCTTGTGCTCGTGCTTGAGGATGTAGGCCACCCCGCCCTTGCCGGACTGGCTGTTGACCCGGATCACCGCCTCGTAGCTGCGGCCGACGTCCTTGGGGTCGATGGGCAGGTAGGGCACCGCCCACTCGTGGTCCTCGACGGGTACGCCGGCCCGGTCGGCATCGCGCTCGAGGGCCTCGAAGCCCTTCTTGATGGCGTCCTGGTGGGACCCGGAGAAGGCCGTGTAGACGAGGTCGCCGCCGTAAGGGTGCCGCTCGTGGACCGGCAGCTGGTTGCAGTACTCGACCGTGCGTCGGACGTCGTCGATGTCGGAGAAGTCGATCTGCGGGTCGATGCCCTGGGTGAGCAGGTTGAGGCCCAGCGTCACCAGGCACACGTTGCCGGTGCGCTCGCCGTTGCCGAACAGGCAGCCCTCGATCCGGTCGGCGCCGGCCAGGTAGCCGAGCTCGGCCGCGGCGACGGCCGTACCGCGGTCGTTGTGCGGGTGCAGGGACAGGATCACGTGCTCGCGGTGGTGCAGGTGGCGACCCATCCACTCGATGGAGTCGGCGTACACGTTGGGCGTGGCCATCTCGACGGTGGCCGGCAGGTTGATGATGACCGGGCGCTCGGCGGTGGGCTCGAAGACGTCGAGGACCGCGTTGCAGATGCGGACGGCGAACTCCAGCTCGGTGCCGGTGTAGGACTCGGGCGAGTACTCGTAGAAGACGTCGGTGCCGGGGACCAGCTCCTCGTACTTCTTGCAGATCTCCGCGCCCCGCACCGCGATGTCGAGGATGCCGTCCTCGTCGAGGCCGAAGACGACCCGGCGCTGGAGCGTGGAGGTGGAGTTGTAGAGGTGCACGATCGCCTGCTTGGCACCGCGCAGCGACTCGTAGGTGCGCTCGATGAGCTCCTCGCGGGCCTGGGTCAGCACCTGGATGACCACGTCGTCGGGGATCAGGTCCTCCTCGACGAGCATCCGCACGAAGTCGAAGTCGGTCTGCGACGCGGCCGGGAAGCCGACCTCGATCTCCTTGTAGCCCATCTTCACCAGGAGCAGGAACATCTCCTTCTTGCGGGCCGGGCTCATCGGGTCGATGAGCGCCTGGTTGCCGTCGCGCAGGTCGACGGCGCACCAGCGCGGGGCCTGGGTCATCCGCTTCGTGGGCCAGGTGCGGTCGGTCAGGTCGACCGGGAGGAACGGCACGTAGCGCTCGTGCTTCATGCCGCTCGGCAGCTGGGGGTTGCGCTCGTGGGGCGGGGTGTTGCTGATCATGAGGTCCTCGATGTCGCTGGTGACGGGCGCCGGTGCACAGCACGCTCTCCGCAGCGAGGAGGCCGACCGTGTCTAGGCCTCGCTGCGGCAGCGAAGAAGGAGGCTGCGCGTCATGATGTGACCAGAGTAGCCCGGGCCCTGCGGTACGGCGTCCCGGCTGCCAGGTCGTGAGACGGACGGCGGTCGCGCGGGCTGCCGCTCAGGCTCGTCCGCGGGCCGCGAAGGCGACGGCGGTGACGTCGAACGGACCGGCTCCCAACCGTTCGCGACAGGTGGCGCGCAGCTGCTCGCGGCGCGCCGGCTCGAGTGCGGCGATCACCTCGCCCACCGGGCCGACCCCGTGGAGGTAGGGGTCCCACCACTCCTCGAAGGTCGGGTGGGTGACGGTCACCGGCATCTCGGTGCCCTCGACGTCGCGCAGGCCCGCCCCCTCCAGGATCTGCACCAGGTCGCCGGCCGCCCCGGCGGGGATGGGCCCCTCGCCCGGGTGGTGGGGGTCCACCTCGGCGAGCGCCGCCCAGATCGGGGCCATCGGCTCGCGGCGGCCCCCCAGGTCCCAGGTGGTCGCCCCCACCCAGCCTCCGGCGCGGGTCACCCGGGCCATCTCGGCGAGGCCGCCGACCGGGTCTGACATGAAGTGGACGACCAGGCAGGAGCCGGCCACGTCGAAGGTGTCGGCGTCGTACGGCAGCGACTCCGCGGTGCCCTGGCGGACGTCGACCCCGGGGAAGCGGGAGCGGCACGCCTCGACGAAGGGCATCGAGGGGTCCACCGCCGCGACGTGGTCGGCGCCCAGGCGCTCGACCAGGTGCCCGGTGAGCGCGCCCGGGCCGCACCCGACGTCGATGGCCCGTTGGCCGCCGGTCACCTCGAGCCACTCGGCCAGGGTGGCCGCGAGGGGTCGCGAGTAACGGCCCATGAACCGGTCGTACGC
>NZ_JBFUMD010000334.1:0-4493 GCF_054049555.1 Nocardioides sp. P5_C9_2 | reverse complement strand
TCCCCGGCTCTGACCTGCTGACCGGGGAGGCCAAGGTCGGGATCCTCGTCGCCTCGCTCGTCGCGGCCGTGGTGGGCACGGTGCTGCTGCTGCTCACGACGCGGGCCGCGGTGTCTGACTCCGAACCGACCGAGGCTGGTGGTCAGCGGCCATGAGGGCCATTGACCGAGACGGATGTACCCAGACTTGGGTACGCACGGGGTCTCGGGGCGTCCTATGGTGAACGGGGAGCGGCGCGAGGAGCAGCCATGGTCAGGGATCGGGAGCGCGAGGCCGTGATCGCGGACGTGGACCTGTTCCGTGACCTCTCCAAGGCACAGCTGAGGCGACTGGCACACGCGTCGCGTGAGGTGTCGCACCTGCCCGGCAAGGCGGTGGCGACCGAGGGGCAGGGGGCCCTGGCGTTCCACTACATCCTCGAGGGCGAGGTCGCGGTCAGCAAGGACGACCGGGTGCTGCGCACCCTGGGACCCGGCGACTACTTCGGCGAGATCAGCATGATCGACGGCCTGCCGCGATCTGCGACCGTGATGGCCCTCCAGCCCCTGCGGGTCCTCGCCATCCCGCACCAGGACTTCGAGCAGGTCGTGGACGAGGACCCGGAGTTCGCCCGCCGCCTGCTCAAGACCCTGTGTGCCCGCCTGCGCGAGGCCGAGGCGAGATCAGCGGGCTAGACCCGGAGGGGGATCCGTGGCACCGCACGCGCACGGCGAGCACGACCCCGCCCGCGAGCTCCGCGACGCGCGTGAGCACCTGGCGGCCACCCGCGAGGTGCTCGCCGCCCTCGGACGYAGCGGCGACGACCCCTCGGCGGTCCTCGACGTGGTCGTGGAGCGCGCGGTGAGTCTGTGCGAGGCCCAGGCCGGCCAGATCTACCTCATCGCGGGGGACGAGTTCCGCCTCGCCCGGGTCCATGGCCCCGACGCGCCCCGGCTGCGCACCTACCTCCTCCAGCACCCGCTCTCCCTGGACCGCACCTCGCTCAGCGGCCGCGTCGCCCTCGACCGGCGCACCCAGCAGCTGCCAGACGTGCTGGCCGACCCGGAGTACCGCCGCCAGGACCTGGCCCGGCTCTTCGGGTTCCGCACCAGCCTGGGCGCCCCCCTGCTCTTCGACGATGACGTGATCGGGACCCTGACGCTGTGGCGCGCCGAGGTCGACCCGTTCGACGACCGGGCGATCGCGCTCCTGGAGTCGTTCGCGACCCAGGCGACCATCGTGCTCCGCCAGGTCGAGCTGACCCGGGCGCTGGCCCGCCGGGGTCGGGAGCTCGCCGCGAAGATCGACCAGCTCGAGACCCTGTCCGAGGTGGGCGACGCCGTCAGCTCGAGCCTCGACCTCGACGAGGTGCTGCAGCGCATCGTCGCCAGCGCCGTCCGTCTCACCGGGACCGACGGCGGCTCGATCATGGAGTACGACGCTGCGACCGACACCTTCCATGTGCGGGCCGCGCACGGCAGCGGTGCCGCGCTGATGATGCGGCTGCGCAACGTGACCATCCACCGCGACTCCTCCCTGGTCGGCCTCGCCGCCGTCGAGCACCGCTCGGTCGCCGTCGCGGACATCGCCGTCGTCCCCCGCGACCCGCACCTCGAGGAGCTGTACCGGGACGGCTGGCGCTCGGTCCTCGCCGTGCCGATGCTCCGCCAGGAGCAGCTCGTGGGGGCGCTCGTGGTGCGGCGCCGGACGCCGGGTGACTTCGAGGACGACGTCAGCACCCTGCTCCAGTCGCTGGCCAACCAGTCGGCCCTGGCGATCGTCAACGCCCGCGTCCACCGCGAGCTCGGCACCAGCCGGCGCGAGCTGGAGGTGGYGGGACGGCACAAGTCGGAGTTCCTCGCCAGCATGTCGCACGAGCTGCGGACGCCCCTCAACGCGGTGATCGGCTTTTCCGACGTGCTGCTGGGCGGGATGTTCGGCGAGCTCAACGAGCGCCAGGAGGAGTACCTCGGCGACATCCTCAGCTCGGGTCGTCACCTGCTCGAGCTCCTCAACGAGATCCTGGACCTGTCCAAGATCGAGGCCGGGGAGATGCGACTGGACTCCACCGTCTTCTCCGTCGCCACGGCGCTGGAGTACGCCGTGTCGGTCGTCCGTGACCGGGCCCTGGCCCACGACATCGAGCTCACGCTGGACGTGGCCGACGACCTCGACCTGGTCGAGTCCGACGAGCTCCGCTTCAAGCAGGTCGTCGTCAACCTCCTCGGCAACGCGGTCAAGTTCACGCCTCCGGGAGGCTCGGTGCGCGTGCGGGCCCGACTGGCGCAGGGGGACCTCGTGGTCACCGTGTCGGACAGCGGGATCGGCATCGCCCCCGAGGACCAGGAGCGGATCTTCGAGTCGTTCCAGCAAGGGCGTCGGACCACGTCGAAGGAGGAGGGCACCGGCCTCGGCCTCACCCTGTGCCGACGCATCGTCGAGCTGTTCGGCGGCGAGATCACGGTGTCGTCCGAGGTGGGGCGCGGCAGCACCTTCGAGGTGAGCATCCCCATCACGTCCTACCGGCCGGTGGCGCCGGGGCCGTTCGTGCCGCGGACCGGGGGAGCGGTCCTGCTGGTGGACGACGACCGAGCATCCCTGGAGCTGATGGCCGCGCACCTGGAGGGTGTCGCACCCCACCTGCTCCGGGCCCACGACGGCCTGATGGCCCTCGAGCTGGCCCGGACCGCCGCGCCGTCCGCGGTGGTCCTCGACATCCTGCTGCCAGGCCTCGACGGGTGGCAGGTCCTCGCCCGGCTGCGCGAGGACCCCCTCACCGCCGGCATCCCCGTCATCGTGGCGTCCGTGGTCGACGACCGGGTCCGGGGCTCGGAGCTGGGGGCGGCGGCGTACCTCGTCAAGCCGCTCGGGCGCGACGAGCTCATCGCCGCGTTGCGTGCGGTCGGGGCGCTCCCCGCGCAGTCGTCACCTCCGCGGGCGGAGGAAGCCTGATGGGCGCCGCGACCGTGCTGGTCGTCGAGGACAACCGGTTGAACATGAAGCTCGTGCGCGACGTGCTCCGGTTCGCGGGGTACGACGTCGTGGAGGCGGTGACCGGCGAGGAGGGTGTGGAGCTGGCCCTCGCGGTGCGCCCCGACCTGGTGCTCATGGACCTCCAGCTGCCGGGGATCGACGGCTCGGAGGCCCTGCGCCGCATCCGCCGGTCCGGGCCGGAGGCGGTGATGCCCGTCGTCGCCGTGACCGCGTCGG
Organism: Nocardioides sp. P5_C9_2; assembly: GCF_054049555.1. Taxonomy (NCBI): domain Bacteria; kingdom Bacillati; phylum Actinomycetota; class Actinomycetes; order Propionibacteriales; family Nocardioidaceae; genus Nocardioides; species Nocardioides sp. P5_C9_2. The sequence continues at coordinate 1,304 of NZ_JBFUMD010000334.1, read as the reverse complement.
CGATGCCCGCCGACCGCGAGGCCGCCACCGCGGCGGGATTCGACGGCTTCCTGGAGAAGCCCATCAACGCCCGGGCCCTGCCCGCGCTGGTGGCGTCCTTCCTGGGGGAGCAGCCATGACCGGACCCCTCACGATCCTCGCGGTGGACGACGAGCCGGTGAACCTGCGGCTGCTCGAGGCCGTGCTGGTGCCGGAGGGTCACCGGCTCCTGCGGGCCACGTCGGGACGGGAGTGCCTCGAGGTGCTCGCGCACCACGACGTGGACCTGGTGCTCCTCGACGTGGTGATGCCCGACCAGGACGGGTTCGAGGTGTGTCGCCGCATCCGGTCCACCGAGCGGACGGCGTACCTGCCCGTGGTCATGCTGACGGCGAGCGACGCCCAGCAGCGGATCGAGGCCCTCGAGGCCGGAGCGGACGACTTCGTGCGCAAGCCCTTCGACCGCAGCGAGCTGCTGGCCCGGGTCGCCTCGCTCGCGCGCGTCAAGCGCTACCAGGACACCATCAGCGCGCAGCGCGCGGAGCTCGCCAGCCTGAACCGGRACCTGGAGGAGCGGGTCGCCCACCAGGTGCAGGAGCTGGAGCGGATGAGCCGGCTGCGGCGCTTCCTCTCACCCCAGCTCGCGGAGGTGGTGATGGGTGACGAGGGTCTGCTCGCCAGCCACCGCCGTGAGGTGGTCGTCGTCTTCTTCGACCTCCGCAACTTCACGACCTTCGCCGAGACCAGCGAGCCGGAGGAGGTGATGGACCTGCTGCGCGACTACCACCGGTTGCTGGGCGACATCATCGACGCCCACGACGGCACGCTCGAGCGGTTCACGGGGGACGGGGTGATGGTCTTCTTCAACGACCCGTTCCCCTGCCCCGATCCCGCCGACCGGGCCGTGCGGATGGCGCTGGAGATCACCGACGCCGTACGCCGGCACGCGGTCCGCTGGCACCGGCTCGGGTTCGACCTGGCCCTGGGGACGGGGATCGCGCAGGGCTACGCCTCGCTCGGGCGCATCGGCTACGAGGGTCGCTACGACTACGCCGCCATCGGCAGCGTCACCAACCAGGCCGCCCGGCTCTGTGCCGAGGCCGAGCCGTGGCAGGTCCTGGTCCCCGAGCGCCTGGTCGCGAACTGCGAGGGACGCCTCCGGACCACCCCGATCGGCGTACGGCGGMTGAAGGGCTTCAGCCGCCCGGTCGAGGTGCACGACGTGCAGGCGTTCGGCCCGGCGGTGGGCGCGGACGACGGCGTCTGACCGGGGTGGCCGAGCGTCTGATCTGGGGCGGCGACAGCCCCTGACCGGGGGTAGTCCG
>NZ_JBFUMD010000333.1:0-4503 GCF_054049555.1 Nocardioides sp. P5_C9_2 | reverse complement strand
GCACCCGATCGGCCGCCGACGCCTGCCCGAAGGCCTCGCCCAGGGCGGGCGCGAACGCGTCGTACACGTGGATGTCGGTCTGCTCGGGCGCGTCGTCCCAGTCGGGGCTGGTGCGGCCGGCGACCAGGTCCGCGACGTCCTCGGCGGGCGAGGCGGCGCGGGCCGCGGCGTCGGCGGCCCTCACCAGCGCGTCCACCTGCTCCTGGCTGCTGGCCGAGCCCGACACCGAGCCGGTCGCCGTGCCGGAGCCGGCACCGACGAAGGAGATCACGGTGACCTCGCTGGAGACCATCACGCCGTTGGTCGTGAGGGTGTTGTTGGCCCAGCGCAGGTTGGCGCTGCTCATCGCTCGCACGATGACGACGCAGTCGTCGCCGCTCGAGGCGGCGAGCGCGTGCTCGACGAGCTGCTGGGGGGTCGCGGTGGTCGACATCAGTGGCCTGCCTCGTCATTCGTGTTGAGGATGCGTACGTCGCGGAACAGGGCCGTCGGGCAGCCGTGGCTGACCGCGGCGACCTGGCCGGGCTGGGCCTTGCCGCAGTTGAAGGCACCGCCCAGCACCCAGGTGTCGGGACCGCCCACCGCCTCCATGGAGCCCCAGAAGTCGGTGGTGGTGGCCTGGTAGGCCACGTCGCGCAGCTGACCCCGGAGCTCGCCGTCGACGATCTCGTAGAACCGCTGGCCGGTGAACTGGAAGTTGAACCGCTGCATGTCGATCGACCACGACTTGTCGCCGACGACGTAGATGCCGCGCTCGACGCGACCGATCAGCTCCTCGGTGGAGGGGCCGTCGAGGGCCGGCTGGAGGGACACGTTGGCCATCCGCTGGATGGGGATGTGGCCGGGGGAGTCGGCGTACGCGCAGCCGTTGGACCGTCCCCCGTTGAGCTCGGGCTTCATCCAGCCCATCGAGCGGTCGAGCTGGTAGCCCACGAGGACCCCGTCCTGCACGATGTCCCACGACTGCGTCCGGACGCCCTCGTCGTCGTAGCCGACGGTGGCCAGGCCGTGCTCGGTGGTGCGGTCACCGGTCACGTTCATCACCGGGGAGCCGTACTGCAGGGTCCCCAGCTTGTCGTAGGTGGCGAAGGACGTGCCGGCGTAGTTGGCCTCGTAGCCCAGCGCCCGGTCCAGCTCGGTGGCGTGCCCGATCGACTCGTGGATGGTCAGCCACAGGTTCGACGGATGGATCACCAGGTCGTAGGTTCCTGCCTCGACACTCGGTGCGGCGAGCTTGGCGGCGAGGAGGTCGGGGACCTCGGCGAGCTCGGCGTCGAAGTCCCAGGTGCCGTCGGTGACGTACTCCCAGCCGCGACCGACCGGCGGCGCGATCGAGGCCATCGAGTCGAAGACGCCGGAAGCCTCGTCGGAGCCCATCGCCTCGAWCCCGGGCATCATCCGCACCCGCTGCTGGGTGGTGCGCGTGCCGGCGAGGTCGGCGTAGTACTTGTTCTCCTGCACCTGCTGGACGAAGGAGGTGGCGTGTGCGACGGCGGCGTGCGCTCGCAGCCTGTCGGTCCAGTCGAGGAGGACCGCCGCCTTGTCGGCGGTGGGCACCTCGAGCGGGTTGACGTCGTACGCCGAGATCCAGGTGACGTCGTCGTGGACGGGCTCGGGCGCGATCTCGACCGGAGTGGTGGTCATGCCCGCGGCGACCTCGGCGACCGCGATCGCCGTCTCGGCGACGCGGCGTGCCTCCTCGCGCGTGAGGACCACGCCGGATGCGAACCCCCAGGCCCCGCGGTGGATCACCCGCACCGCGAAGCCGAGGTCCTCGGTGTCCATCGCGGTCTGCAGCGTGCCGTCGCGCGCCGCGAGGTACTGGTGGCGGACCCGCTCGAAGCGGAAGTCGGCGTGGGTCGCCCCGAGGTCGCGGGCACGGTCCAGCGCGACGTCGCCGAGGTCGCGGTAGGGCAGGGACGCGAAGGTGGGGTCGAGGCCTTGAGCGCTCATGGGTGGAACCTAGCCCAGCGGTTAGGGTGCTCCGCATGACGACACCGGCGTGGCTCGGGATCGGTGCCCAGCGGTCGGGGACGACGTGGTTCACCGACCTGCTGGTCCAGCACCCGGAGGTCGGCCTCGGGACCAACGGCAAGAAGGAGCAGCACCTGCTCCACAAGGTCGGCGACGGTCTGGTGCCTGCCGCGGAGTACCTCGACCTGTTCCCCGGCGACGGCGTACGACGCGGGGAGTGGACCCCCCAGTACCTGCGGCACGCCTCGGCCCCGGCCGTCGCCGCACGGTTGCTGGGACCCGACGTGCCCGTGCTGGTGCTCCTGCGGGACCCGGTGGAGCGGTTCCTGTCCGCGATGCGCCTCGCCGCCACCCGGTCCAGCTCGCCGTGGCCCTACCCGGTGCCGATCACGGTGCAGGGCTTCAGCGGCTTCTACGCCGACCAGCTCGCCATGTGGGCCCACCACGTGGGTCGCGAGCGGATGGTCGTGATGGTCTACGAGTCCGTACGCCGCGCCCCCCAGGCCGCGGTCGACGCGGTGTGGTCACGCCTCGGCCTTGCTCCGGTGCCCCTCGCCGACGTCGACCGTCCGTCGCGCTCGAGCAGCCACGCCACGTGGGAGCCGCCGGAGGGGCTCGTCGAGTCGCTGGAGGTGCTCTACCGCCCGCAGGTCGGTCGGCTCGCCGACGACTGGGACCTGGACGTCTCGTCCTGGTCGCTGCCGCGCTGAGAGCACGCAGTCCGACTGACGGCGGTCCGAGCGGGCGCCTGGCACCAGGGGGCTAGCTGGCCGCCACCACCCGCACCCCGTCCGGGAGGAGCGAGCTGTCATCGACCGCGTCGTCCAGCCACACCCCGATCACGCCTGCGAGCTCGACAGGGTGGCTGAAGTTCACCGCATGGGCCGCGTGCTCGACCACGGCGACCGTCAGGTGCTCCGGAGCGAGCCGAGCGACTTCGCGGATGCGGTCGGGTGGTGGCAGGAGCGGATCGCGGACGCCCAACACGGCCAGGGTCGGGACCGGGGTGTGCAGCAGCCGCTCCAGGGACGGGAAGCGGGTGAGCTCGTGGAAGAGACGTAGGCCGTTCAGAGGCCCGAACCTCACGTAGTCGGGGAGGGCGACGGGAAACATCCTCGTGCTCTCCCGGACGACGTCCCGGGCGAGCTGGCCGAGGGCGCGGCCCAGGGGCTGGTTGTGCACGCCGCCGGCCGGCGAGGCCAGGACGAGTCTGTGCACCCGTTCCGGCGCCATGTGGACGATCTCCAGGCTGATGGCGCAACCCATCGAGTTCCCGATCAGGACAGCCTTGTCGATGTCGAGGCGGTCGAGGATCGCCACCGTGACCTCGGCCAGCTCCGTGATGTCGAGGACGCGAGCGCGGCGCTCACTGTGCCCGTAGCCGGGCAGGTCCGGGACCACGTTGATCCCACGCGTGGCAAGGATCCGGGCGGTCGGCATCAGGTATGAGCCGGAGATCGCGAAACCGTGCAGGTGCACCAGAGGGACACCGCTCCCGGCGGTGCTGCGCCGGCAGTAGACCGACGTTCCTCCCACCTGCAGCCGCTCGTCCACCCAACCGTCGCCAGGTCCTGCTTGGGCCTTCATGGGCCGACGTTAGTGGTCCGGGCCCGGTCGGCGCCGGAAATGCGGCGGGCGGCACCTGCGATGTCCGGACGCAGACCCACCTCGCTTGAGTAGCCTGCGAACGTCACCGGAGAGCTGGAGGGTCGCGCATGGAGGTCGAGCCCGCCGATGACTGGCGCCACGGTGACGTCGTGGACACGCCCCCGCCGACGGTGCCTCCCACGTTCGAGCTGGCACCGGGCGCGGTCTCCGCGACCCCGCTCTGGCCCGTCCGGGAGATCGTCGACGGCCTGTTCTTCGTCATCGGCACGGTGCTCGTCCTGTGGCTCGGATGGATCGTCGTCACCATCGGCCTCGACCACTGGTACGCGATCGGCTCGGTCGTCCTCTTCTGGGTGCTTCTGGCCTACGTGGGACTGCCCCGCCTGCAGGAGGTGCTCTCGAAGATCTACGTGCCCGACTACTTCATCGGGCGATCCCTGACCGACATCGGCGTGCTCGGTGACCCGATCAACCTGGGCCTGGACGGCAGCGAGTCGGACATCCACGCTGCCATGAGCCGAGCCGGTTGGACCCGTGCCGACGAGCTCACGATCCGCTCCTCGTGGAGGATCGTCGTCTCGTCGGTACTGCGTCGCCCCTACCCGCAGGCCCCGGTCTCCTCACTGTTCCTCTTCGGGCAGCGGCAGGCCTTCGCCTACCAGCAGGAGGTCGACGGCAACCCGTCCCAGCGTCACCACGTCCGCTTCTGGCCGGTCCCCGACGGCTGGAAGCTGCCCGGTGGGTTCGAGGTGCAGTGGCTGGCTTCTGCGACCTACGACAAGGCGGTCGGCATCTCCCTGTTCACGCTCCAGGTGACGCACCGGGTGGACGCCGATATCGACATCGAGCGCGACTACGTCATCGACACAGTCCGGTACGTCGTCCCGGAGGCGTCACTGCGCGTCATCAAGGACTACTCCA
>NZ_JBFUMD010000332.1:0-4538 GCF_054049555.1 Nocardioides sp. P5_C9_2 | reverse complement strand
CTCGCGGGTTGGTTCAGCCGTGACCTTCGTGCAGGAAGGCGGCGCCGTGATTCACGACCGACTGCGGTCAGTACGGAGAGGTGCATAGCGGTGGGCGTCGAAATTGTCCCCGCCCGACACAACGACTCGCGACGATTGATTTCTTGCCACAGTCGAAGCGCTCACTCGCTTCGCAAGGCCGTTCCCACGCCAGGCAAAGCCAGAGCCAAAACTCTCAGTCGAGGTCGACGACGACCGGGGCGTGGTCCGAGGGCGACCCGGTGCCCTGGGCGGGGTCGCGCTCGTCGCGGTCGATGAACGCGTCGCGCACCCGCCCGGCGAGCGACGGCGAGGCGACCACGAAGTCGATCTTGAGCCCGCGGTCGCGCTCGAAGCGCTGCCGGTAGTAGTCCCAGTAGGTGTAGCCCGGGGCGTGCTCGCGGGTGACCTCGACGTACCCGTCGTCGAGGAAGCCCTGGAAGGCGGCCCGCTCCTGCGGCGTCACGTGGGTGGACGTGCGGAACTGCGCGGGGTCGAAGACGTCGTCGTCGGTGGGGCAGATGTTCCAGTCGCCGACCAGCGCCGTGTCGCGGTCGAGCCACGACCCGGCGGCCTCCCGCAGCCGGGCCAGCCAGTCGAGCTTGTAGGCGTAGTGGGGGTCGTCTGGCTTGCGGCCGTTGGGGACGTAGAGCGACCAGACGTCGACGCCGCCGCACCGGGCGGCGATGGCGCGCGACTCGGTGGCCAGCGGGTCGCCGTACCCGGGCATCGCCTCGAAGCCCACCCGGACGTCCTCGAGGCCGACCCGCGAGATGAGCGCGACGCCGTTCCACTGGTTGGTGCCGGCGACGGCGACGTCGTACCCCAGGGCCTGCAGGCCCATCAGCGGGAGCTGGTCCTCGCGCGCCTTGGTCTCCTGCAGGGCCAGTACGTCGACCTCGTGGCGCTGCAGGAACGCCTCGACGCGGTCGATGCGGGAGCGGAGTGAGTTGACGTTCCAGGTGGCGATGCGCACCGCACCAGCCTAGGAGAGGGGTCCGCGGACGCGGCAGGGGAGAGGGTCGCTGCCGCGCTGACCTCGGTCGATAAGGACGAGGCCCGGAATCAGTGGCGACTGGTCTTTCCCCTCCGATGAATCGCCGTGCCAGATTCGCCTCGCGTGACGACCGTCACGCCACATCGTCCAGGAGGTCCGTGGTGTTCCCAGGCAGGTTCGACGACAAGGTCGTGGTGGTCACGGGCTCGGCGCAGGGCATCGGGGCCGCCGTGGCCCGGCGGGTGGCCGCCGAGGGAGGAGCGGTCGTGCTGGGGGACCGGTCGCCCCTCGCCGAGGAGGTGGCCGCGTCGATCCGCGACGAGGGCGGCGTCGCCGTGGCGCACGAGTGCGACCTCKAGCGGTACGACGGGGCCGAGTCCCTGGTGTCCCGGTCGCTGGCCGAGCACGGCCGGGTCGACGTGTGGATCAACAACGTCGGAGGCACCATCTGGACCCGGCCGTTCGAGCACTACGACGTGGTCGCGATCGAGCAGGAGATCACCCGGTCGCTGTTCCCCACGCTGTGGTGCTGCCGCGCCGTGCTGCCGCACATGGTCGACCGGGGTCGCGGCACCATCGTCAACGTCTCCTCGATCGCGACCCGCAGCATCAACCGCGTGCCGTACGCCGCGGCGAAGGGTGGGGTGAACGCCCTGACCGCCTCCCTCGCCTTCGAGGCCGCGAGCAAGGGCGTCCGCGTCGTGGCCACCGCGCCCGGCGGCACGCAGGCGCCGGCACGGCGGGTACCCCGCAACGCTGCCGAGCTGGGCGACCAGGACGGCGCCTGGTACGACGAGATCGTCGCCCAGACGGTCGCCAGCACCCACCTGGGTCGCTACGGCACGCTCGCCGAGCAGGCCGCCCCGATCCTCTTCCTCGCCTCCGACGAGGCCTCCTACGTCACCGGCAGCGTCCTGCCGGTCGGCGGCGGCGACCAGGGCTGACAGCGCCCGGTCCCCCCACCCCCACCCCTGGACGCGGCAGGTCCGCGCCCGCACCGGAAGGACTCTCATGGATTCACTGCTTCGCGCCGGCGGCCGCATCCCGGGCGCACTGATGATCGTGCCGCTGTTCCTCGGCGCCCTCGTCAACACCCTGGCCCCCGACGTGCTGATGATCGGCAGCTTCACCACCGCCCTGTTCAAGGAGGGCGCCCCCGTGCTGATCGGCCTCTTCTTCCTGTCCGTCGGGGCCCAGATCCAGCTTCGCGCGGCCCTGCCCTCCATCGAGAAGGGGCTCGTGCTCCTGCTGGCCAAGTACGGCGTCGCCGTGCTGGCGGGACTGGTCGTGGCCTTCCTGACCCCGGCCGGCAACCTGTGGGGGCTCGTGCCGCTGGCGGTCATCGCGGCCATGTCCAACTCCAACGGGTCGCTGTACGTCGCGCTGACCAGCCAGTTCGGCAACAAGACCGACAAGGGCGCGATCTCGATGCTGTCCATCAACGACGGCCCGTTCCTCACCCTGGTGGCCCTCGGGGCCGCCGGCCTGGCCGACTTCCCGATCATGGCCCTGGTCGCCGCGATCCTGCCCATGGCCCTGGGCTTCGTGCTGGGCAACACCAGCACGATCGCGCGCGAGTTCCTGGCCCCCGGCGAGAAGCTCATCATCCCCTTCGCGGCGTTCGCCCTCGGCGCCGGCATCGACTTCTCGGTGCTCGCCACGTCCGGCGCGATCGGCGTCCTGCTGGGCCTGGCCACCGTGGTCCTCTCCGGAGGCGCGGCCGTCCTCGCCCTCTACGGCTGGCACGTCGTACGCCGTCACCCGCGGCCCACCCGCAACCTGGTCGCAGGCGTCAGCGAGGCCAGCACGGCCGGCAACGCCATCGCGACACCGGTGGCCGTCGCCTCGGTCGACCCGACCTTCCTCGCGGTCCAGGAGGTCGCCACCGCACAGGTCGCCGCGGCCGTGGTGACGACGGCGTTCACCGCGCCCTTCCTGGTGGCCTACGTGGCGGCGTGGCAGCGCCGTCGCGGCGTCACCCCGGAGAACGAGGAGGCGCTCTACGAGGCGCCCACCGCCGGTCACCCAACCGACGACGCAGCCGACGCTGTTCCGGTGGAGGTGCCGGCGAGCGCCTGAGGGCGGCGGAGGGGGCTCGGGCCCCCTCCGCAGGATTTTCCGCCGGAAGGCCTTTACACGGGCGATCGTGGTGGGGCAGGTTCTCCCCACGCACTGTTCTCGGGAGACAGGTGCCATTGCTGGAACCCCGGGTGGAGTGTGCCCACATCCACCACCCCTGAGGAGTTCCCCCCATGCAGCGCAGCCGTCTCGGGCAGCTTGCCCTCGCCTCCGCAGCCGTCCTGGCCGCCACCCTCACGTCGGTCGCCACGCCGGCACTGGCGGCCACCGACAGCGACATCCCGACCTTCTCCGAGTTCCACTCGCAGACCTTCAAGGACGTCGACAACCAGTACATCGTGAACGGTGACGAGCCCGTCTCCTCCACGAGTGACCTCAAGACCTTCTACGAGTCCATGGTGGGTGGCTCGAAGAAGACCACCGACAACGGTCTCGTCGTCAACACCGTCAGCGGTCGCGACGACAAGTGGACCGCCTCGCAGGCGATGAACCTCACCTACTGCGTGAGCACCAAGTTCGGCAGCCAGTACGCCAACGTCGTCAACGCGATGGCGGCCGGGGCCGGCCAGTGGGAGGCGGCGTCCTCCAAGGTCAACTTCACCTACCTGTCGGCCAACGACTCCAACTGCACGACCCGCAACAACGCGGTGCTCTTCTCGGTCGAGCCGACCAGCACCACCCAGTACATCGCCCGGGCATTCTTCCCGAGCACGGCCGACCGGTCCCGCAACGTGCTCGTCAACGCGACGTCGCTGATGAACTCGGGCTCCTGGACCCCGTCCAACATCCTGGCCCACGAGCTCGGCCACAGCCTCGGCTTCCGGCACGAGCACACCCGTCCCGAGGCCGGCACCTGCTTCGAGGACAACAACTGGCGCCCGCTGACGCCGTACGACTCCTCGTCGATCATGCACTACCCCCAGTGCAACGGCACGAGCAGCAACCTCAGCATGACCGCGACCGACCGGCAGGGGATCGTGGCGCTCTACGGAGCCTGATCCTCCACGACCGCGAACGCCCCTTCTGTCCCGAGCAGGAGGGGCGTTCGTGTGCCCGGGGACGGGTCGCTCAGCGGGTCCAGGCGTCGAGGACACCCGGCGTGGCGGCGTCGGCGAGGCGGATCGCCCGGTCCCGCGGCACGTCACGCACCACGACCCTCTCGGCGCCCGCCGCGGTGGTGGCGACCAGGTCGGCCAGCCCGACCCGGCGCTGGAACCACGTCTCAGTGACCACCCAACCGATGATCCCGTCGGTCTCGAGCACGGTGCGCACGCGGGCCGCCTCGGCGTGGCCCACGACGAGGTGGGCGGCGGCGCCCGGCTCCCGGACGAGCGCGTGGCCGAGGTGCCGGTACGACGCCTCGGCGACCGCGACGCTCGCCGGCAGCCCCACGACGAGCACGAGCACGGGGACCCACCACCCGAGCCAGCCCACGTCGGTGAGC
>NZ_JBFUMD010000331.1:0-4543 GCF_054049555.1 Nocardioides sp. P5_C9_2 | reverse complement strand
GGCCCGGGCATCCCGGCGGGCCGGCTCGACGCGGCGACGGCCTCGGGCCGGCTCGGCGTCGACCAGTCCATCCGCGGTCGGATCACCGACCTCGGCGGCACCGCCCACCTGGACACCGGGTCCTGGGGGACCGAGTGGGAGCTGACCGTGCCACTTGCTGAGCTATCGCAGGACGGATAGCACCGAGGAGTAGTCGTCCGTCCAGACGACAGCGCGGCCGGGATCGACACGCCGCCACCGCCGGAGGCCGAGTATCTCGCTCGACAGCTCATTGGAATCGGTCAGAAGCACCCACTTGCTCTTGACGGATCCCGGTCCGTCGCCCCCTTCGCCGACGAAAGCGTGCCAGCCCAGATCACGGGCAGCTGCGGCAAGAACGGGCTCGAGGTCGAAGATGCGGTTGCTGATGTGCACCATGAGGGATCCGCCGCCTTCGAGGTGCGCTGCGTACTCACGCATGGCCTCGCGTGTCAGAAGGTGCACGGGGATCGAGTCGGAACTGAACGCGTCAAGGATCACTAGGTCATACGAGGTTCCGGCGCCAGCGAGTCCGAGCCGACCATCGCCCACGACTGTGGTGATCGCCGCGGCCGAGTCAGCGAGGTATGTGAAGTAGTCGGGGTCCTCGGCGATCCTCACGATGGCGGGATCGATCTCGAAGAATGTCATCTGCTGTCCGGAGGTGCCATAGGCGGCGATGGCGCCAGACCCCAGTCCGACGACGGCCGTCCGACGGGCCGGCGCAACCCTCATCGCGTCTCCAAGTGGACCGTCCGACACGTAGTACGTCGTGGGCTCGTTCCGCAACTCCGGCGACAGGAACTGGGTGCCGTGGACGGTGGTCCCATGCACCAGGCTTCGCACACCGTCCGAAGACGTCACCCTGTAGCTGCCGTAGAAGGTTCGGTCGAGCAATTCGGAGTTCGTGTATGCCTGCGCTCCAACCCCGAGCGTGGTCATGRCCAACGCCAGGCTCAGGGCCACTGGGGCCCGGGTGGACGCCGCACCCACAGCGATCACCAGGCACAGCGCAGCGGGCATCAAGGCGAACGAGGGGGTGTGGCCGATCCCAATCAGAAGCGCGACGAGGGACAGGCCCGCCCCCAGGACGAGCGGTGTCATGACCAGTGTGCGAAAGACGGGGTGGTACCGACGCCTCCACCACGTGGCCACTGGAGCCGACGTACCGACGAGGAGGAGGGGGACAAACGCGAGGGTCCCGCCGTACTCCCAGACCCGGTCGAAGACGGTCGGCGCCACGACACCGTTGAGGAGGCCGCCCGCAGCTCCGCCGGCGGAGAGCACTAGGTAGAACATGGTCAGGTGCGCAGGGTCCGGACGCGTAGCGGCGAGGCGCGCATGTGCGGCGTAGCTGACGAGGCCCACGGTGATGACATCGACGATCACGCTGAAGATGATCGGCAGGCCGGTTGCGACCACCGCGAGGATGGCACTGGTGAACGAGAACGCCACAGCCGCGCGAGTGGCGAGGAGCGGGACAGTGCGGCTGCTTCGAGCGAACGCGGCCACGAAGGACATCAGGTAAGCGGACAGAGGGAGCACCCAGAGCAATGGGATGGACGCGACGTCAGTCGACAGGTGCGCCGTGACAGCGAGCATCAGGCAAGAGGGGAGAAAGGCGAGGGCGCCCCATGCCCATACCTGTTGGGCGGCGAGCTTGTGCGTCAGACCTGGCGCGGGAAGGATTCGCTGCTGGGCGACGAGTCGCGGCACGCGCACTGCGAGAGCGCACACGGCCATGAGCAGGAGGAAGGCCCCGAAGGTGAGGGACCAGCCCATCCGCTGCTGGCTGAGGGAAAGGTGGGGCTCGATCAGGAAGGGGTAAGACAGGAGYCCGACGAAACTGCCCAGGTTGCTTCCGGCAAAGAGAAAGTAGGGATCCTGCGCGCGAGGACCATTCGACCAGGCGTACCAGCGCTGGATGAGCGGCCCAGTGCCTGCCAGTACGACGAACGGCAGACCCACCAGGAGTGTCAGGACCCACAGGAGCCAGATCACCGGCGATGTGGCCGATGACGGTGCCGAGTTCTGCGGGAGCGCGATGGGCAGAACGAGCAGTGGCAGGGCCAGCACAACCAAGTGGATGCGGGGCTGCCACCATGCGCCCAGCGTCCGGGTGGCGACATGCGCATACACGTACCCCACCAGCAGGAGGACTTGGAAGAACAGCGAACTGGTGCTCCAGACCGTCGCTGAGCCACCGAACGACGGCAGGATGAGGCGCGCGGCCAGGGGCTGCACCATGAACAGCAGAGCTGCGCCCAGGAACGATGTCACAGCGAAGAGGACGGCGATCCAGGCCCCCCGCGGTCGTTCACTACCCACGATCCCTTCCGCGATGTTGGGCGCGAGATCTGTGTCCGTCATTCTTCCTCCTGAGTCCCGGACGAGAGTATGGATGTCGTAGCTCTCGCGCTGCCGTTTCTCCGATCCGGTCCATCCCCGGACGCGAGCCCGGGAGGCGTGACTAGGGTTTCGTAGTCACCGTCGAACCACCTTCCACGCACTGATCGGCCTCAGCATGGGACAGACCTCGTGACCATCCACTCCGACCACCCGTTCGCCGATCCCGAGGGCTCCCGCGACGCCGCGCGGCGGCTGCGGGGCCGTCTCTCGGGCCGGGTCGGTCTGTGGACCGCCGGGGCCGACCGCGCCCGGGCCGGCCTCACCGTGTCGTCGATGCTGGTCGTCGGCGGGGAGCCGCCGCTCGTGGTGGGCCTGCTCGACCCGGACTCGGCGCTCGGCGAGTCCCTGGAGGTCGGGCACCGCGTCGTCGTACACCTCCTGGAGTGGGAGCACCGCGACCTCGCCGAGCAGTTCGCCGGCCTGATGCCCGCACCGGGCGGACTGTTCGCGGCCACGACCTGGGAGCAGACGGCGGCCGGACCCCGGCTCGCCTCCGCGGCCACATGGGCGGCGTGCACGGTCACCGACGTCCGGCTCCTGGGCTGGTCGCTGGAGGTGGTGTGCTCCCTCGACGACGTGGTGCTGGGCCCCGACGAGGAGCCGCTGCTGCACCGTCGCGGGCGCTACGTGCGCCCGTCCGGCGACTGAGGGATCACCTCAGTGTCACCTGGGCGAGCACCCGGTCATCGACCCGGTCGCCCGCGAGCTCGACGGTCCAGCCGCCGTCCGGGTCGAGGGCGCCGCAGGGCTGGGGATCCGGCCGCCCCGTCGTCGGGGCGCAGGCCAGCGAAAGCACCTCCGGCGCGAGGACAGTGCGAAAGACCCGCACCGACGCCGGATCCTGCTGCACGGTCAGCGACGTCATCAGGGCCAGGCCGCGGCCGCGGGTCGACGTGCTGGGCTCGACGGCGCCCTTCAACCGGTAGCGGACCTGCACGGAGCCGGCACCCGACAGCGGGTGGCCCTCCGGCATCGAGGCGACCCCGCGGGACCGGGTGACCCGTCGGCCGTCGGCCACGACGCGGACGTTCCTGACCTCGACCGCCTCGGCGCCGGACACCGCGGGCATCGCGAGGTCGACGGAGCGGAGCGGGACGTCGCTCTCGATCCAGTGGGTCACCCGGAGGTCCCCGGACGGGAGCACCACTGTGCGCACGTACGACTCGCCGGGCTGCAGCGGCTGGGGCGGCCGGCGTCCCGGCCCGTCGGTGCTCAGCGTCGCCGCCGGCGGCACCCCTCCTCCGTCGAGATGGCCGGCGAGCAGGGCGAGCGTCGCGACCGGGAGGAGGAGGAACGTCACGCCGAGCAGCAGCAGGCGTGCCCGCGAGGCGTCCAGGCGCTTCATGGTCTGGCCCTCCGGATGGGCGCGGAGACGGGCACGGCCGTGACCACGGCGAGGCGCTGGTAGCCGCCACGGCTGCGGACGTACGGCGGCGCGCAGGTCACCAGGGTGAGTCGCCGCGGTCCGCCGGCCGCGAACAGCTCGGTGCGATCGGTGAGGGGGCCCTGGGGCACCAGCCGTAGTGACCGCACCTCGTACTCCTGGGTCAGTCCGGCCGAGTCCAGGCGGATGCGCTCCCCGCCGCCCACCGTGAGCAGCGCGGCGAACGGACCCAGCCCCTGGGTGGTGGAGTCGACGTGCGCCGCCACCAGCGTGGAGCCGAAGGGGTCGCCCAGCCGTGCGCCGCCGTCCCACCAGCCCGCGACGCCGATGTCGTCGGGGACGTCGAGGCGGCCCGATCCCAGGGTCGACGCCGACCGGACGGGTACGGCGACGCCACCCGGCAGCCGTACGACGACCGGCCGCTGCGGGCGCAGCACGGAGGTCGCCCGGCGCGCGGGCGACACCGGCACCGACGACGCGGAGGCGGACGACTCGGCCGCGGGAGCCGGCGACGTGGACGTCGCCGGCTCCCGTGCCTCCCGCCCGGGACCGGTGCCGGGGGTGCAGCCGGCCAGGGCGAGCAGGACGACCAGGAGGACCGCCGGGGCGAGTCGCCCGGAGGTCCTCATCTGGCCAGGTGGAAGGGAGACACCGTCACGCCTCCGACCAGCCCGGCAGACCCGGTGTCGATGGTCGTCGGACGGACGGAGCCGTCGGCGGTCAGCGTCGAGG
>NZ_JBFUMD010000330.1:0-4547 GCF_054049555.1 Nocardioides sp. P5_C9_2 | reverse complement strand
CCCGGCCCGCTGCATGCGGTCGACGGTGTGGGTCACCCGGCTGCGGGAGTGGGCCAGCGCGTCGGCGAGCTGGGCCATCCGCAGCGACCGCCCGGGACGCTCGGAGAGCCGGACCAGGATCTCGTACTCGGTCAGGGAGATGTTGAACTCCCGCCGCAGGTCGTCGTCGAGGCGGTCCATGAGAAGGGTCGTGCCGACCACGAGGGCGCGCCACGAGCGCTGCTGGTCCTCGTCGAGCCACTGTGGCGCGCGGGCTGCGGGGGACATGCGGCGTTCTCCTTGTGCGGTGTCAGGTGACGAGACCGTGCCCGTCGGCCTCGACCCTAACCATGGCGGTCCGGCCTCGCAGCCGAACCGCCCGGGCAGGACTCAGCCGATGCGCTCGAGGATCAGGGCCATGCCCTGGCCGCCCCCGACGCACATGGTGATGAGGCCGGTGCTCTTGTCGTGCCAGTCCAGGGAGTTGATCATCGTGTTCTGGAGACGGGCACCGGTCATGCCGAACGGGTGGCCCACCGCGATCGCGCCGCCGTTGACGTTGAGGCGGTCGATGTCGATGCCGAGGTCCTGGTACGACGGGACGACCTGGGCGGCGAACGCCTCGTTGATCTCGACCAGGTCGATGTCGCCGATGCTCATGTTGGCGTGGGCCAGGGCGCGCCGGGTCGCCTCCACGGGGCCGAGGCCCATGATCTCGGGGGACAGGCCCGAGACGCCGGTGGAGACGATCCGCGCGAGCGGGGTGAGTCCGAGCTCGGCGGCGCGGGTGTCGGACATCACGACCACCGCCGCGGCGCCGTCGTTGAGGGCGCAGCAGTTGCCGGCCGTGACCACGCCGTCGGGACGGAAGACCGGCTTGAGGTCCTTGATCGCGTCGTAGGTGACGCCCGCCCGCGGGCCGTCGTCGGTGGACACCACGGTGCCGTCGGGGGTGGTGACGGGGGTGATCTCACGGGCCCAGAAGCCGTCGTTGATGGCCTTCTCGGCGAGGTTCTGCGAGCGGACCCCGAACTCGTCGAGCTCCTGGCGCGACAGGCCGCGCAAGCGGGCGACGTTCTCGGCCGTCTGGCCCATGGCGATGTAGGCGTCGGGGAGCTGGCCGTCCTCGCGGGGGTCGTGCCAGTCCACGCCGCCCTCGGCGGTCTTCGCGGTCCGCGACTGGGCGTCGTCGAAGAGCGGATTGACGGTGTGGGGGATGTGGTCCGAGGTGCCCTTGGCGAACCGCGACACCGTCTCGACACCGGCGGAGATGAAGACGTCGCCCTCGCCCGCCTTGATGGCGTGGAAGGCCATCCGGGTGGTCTGCACCGAGGAGGCGCAGTAGCGCGTGATGGTCGCGCCGGGGACGTCGTCCATGCCGTTGAGGACGTTGACGACCCGGCCCATGTTGTTGCCGCTCTCGCCGCCGGGCAGGCCGCAGCCGAGGTAGAGGTCATCGACGGTGTGGGGGTCGAGGCCGGGGATCTTGTCCAGCGCGGCCCGCACGATCAGGGCGCTGAGGTCGTCGGGCCGGAAGTCCACGAGGGACCCCTTGTTGGCGCGGCCGATGGGGGAACGCGCTACGGAAACGATCACTGCCTCAGGCATGGGAACTCCGGATCTCGGGGACGGTCGGGTGTCGCGTGGCTCACCCTAGACGGGCACGGCATCCGGCTGGAACGCGTTCTCGTGTGGCCTGGGTCATGTGGGCGTGGGCGGCTCGACCAGTGACCCGAGGAGCAGCTCCAGGCTCGAGCGCAGGAACGCCGGCCGCTGCCGGGCTGGCCGCTGCAGGGCGGCGAGGAGCACCCCGTCGAGGGCGGCCACGATGGTGGCGGCGTGCGTGGCGTCGTCGGGACGACCGCCGGCCCCGAGCGTCCGGCGTACGAGCTCGACCAGCTGGGCCCGCCACGAGGTCATCGCCACGGCCAGCTCCGCGTCGCGGGTGGCCGCGAGGGTCAGCTCGAGCCGCGCCAGCACCAGGTCGGGGTGGGAGAGCCAGCGGCCGAAGAGCGCGCCGGTCTCGCGGACCGCCTGGTCGACGCCGTGGTCGCCGCCCGCCAGGGTCTCGGACAGGTCGGCCACGTCCTGGACAAGCCGGTCCGAGACATGCTCGGCCACGGCCTGCTGGAGCGCCGCGCGACTGCGGAAGTAGGCCGACGAGCTGCCCTCGGGCAGCCCGGCCTCCCGGTCGATGCCGCGATGGGTCAGCCCCTTCAGCCCATGACCGGCCAGCACGACGACGGCGGCGTCGAGGATCTCGCGGCGTCGGGGCGACTGGGGCGTGGGCAACGGACCTCCTGGGGGTGAGCGACGACACTACCGGCGCGTTTGTGGTCCTCGCAGACCCGGCGTAGGCTCTACAAACGTAGAGATTCTACAGATGTAGAAAGGACTTGCCATGACCTTCCAGCTGCTCCCCGACCTCGCCCCGTTCGTCACCGCGTTCTTCGTCGTGGCCGCCRTGGCCCTGGTCGCCACCGTCGCCGTCGCCACCGACTTCCTCGTGGTCAACCACCGTGCGCGCATCGCCCGCTCCGAGTCGATCGGCACCTACTACGGCCAGCTGCACTTCGCGCACTGATCGACCCTGCTGATCGACCCTGCTGATCCAGCGGGCGGCACCGCGCGCGACCCGGCGCCCGACTCTGCGACCATCGAGTCGTGCGCCATCGCTACGAGTGCCCCCTCCGCTGGGCCGACCTCGACGTCCTGGGCCATGTGAACAACGTGGTGTACGTCGACTACCTGCAGGAGGCGCGGGTCGACATGCTGCGCCTGCATGCCCCCGACGCGCGGGCCGACGACCTGGCCGAGGGCGTCGTGGTGGTGCGCCACGAGGTCGCGTACCTCGCCCCGCTGACCTTCCGCTTCCGACCGGTCAGCATCGAGTGCTGGGTCACCGAGGTCCGCGCGGCGAGCTTCACGATGGCCTACGAGATCTTCGACGAGGACGCGGACGGCGTCCGCACGACGTACGTCCGGGCCAGCACCGTCCTGACGCCGTACGTCTTCGCCATCGAGCGCCCGCGACGGCTCAGCCCCGAGGAGAAGGACGTGCTCGCGCCGTTCCTCGAGGACGGCGGCCCGGCAGGGCCGCGCCTTCGCCAGGTGCAGTCCTGGGAGCCGGGGCACTGGCCCCTCCACGTGCGCTTCTCTGACGTCGACGTCTACGGGCACGTCAACAACGTGAAGTACCTCGAGTACCTCCAGGAGTCGCGCATCCCGCTGATGCGCGACCTGGTCGAGCACATGCCCGGTGCGGGCGAGACCCGCGTCGTGGTGGCCCAGACCGACGTCGACTACAAGGTCCCGATCCTCTTCCGTCCCGAGCCGTACGACGTGTGGTCGCGCGTCACCCATGTCGGCACGCGTTCCTTCACCATCGAGTCCGAGATCCGCGACGGCGACCTGGTGCTGTCCCGGGCGCGGGTGGTGCTGGTCTGCTTCGACCCGGTCGCCGGGCGCTCGGTCGATCTCGGCCCGGAGCGCCGCGCAGCGATGCTGGCCGCGCTGGAGGCCTGAGCGGCTCGCCGACGGCGGGCCTCACTCCAGGGTGTTGACCATGAACTGCGCGGCGTGGGTGACGTAGTCCCAGAACCGGGCGTCCTGCTCGGCGGGCAGGGACGCCTTGTCGAGGCCGGCCCGGAAGTGCACCAACCAGCGCTCGGCCGCGAGCGGGGTCACCGCGAAGGGCGCGTGCCGCATCCGCAGCCGGGGATGCCCGCGCGTGTCGGAGTAGGTCGTCGGCCCGCCCCAGTACTGGACCAGGAACAGCGCGAAGCGGTCCTCGGCGGGACCGAGGTCCTCCTCCGGGTAGAGCGGGCGCAGCACCTCGTCGGTCGCCACCCCCTCGTAGAAGGTGTGCACGATCTGGCGGATCGTCTCCTCGCCGCCGATCTCGTCGTAGAAGGTGCTCACCGGGCCATTGTGCCGAGCGAGGGGTGAGACGACCGCATCGGGAGGCGAGGGTGGGCGTGGAAGACTCCGGACGACCCGTGTCCCCGACGCAACAGGAGCACAGCATGTCCACGACCCGCACTGCGACCACCCACTGGGAGGGCACCCTCTTCGAGGGCGCCGGCAAGGTCACCCTGGAGTCCTCCGGGATCGGCACCTACGACGTGTCGTGGCCCTCCCGCGCCGAGGAGGCCAACGGCAAGACCAGCCCCGAGGAGCTGATCGCTGCCGCCCACTCGTCGTGCTTCTCGATGGCCTTCTCCAACGGCCTGGCCAAGAACGACACACCCGCGAGCGCGCTCGACACCCAGGCCGCGGTCGACTTCACCCCCGGCACCGGGATCACCGGCATCACGCTCACGGTGCGCGGCGTCGTCGAGGGCATCGACGACGAGACGTTCGTGAGGCTCGCCGAGGAGGCCAAGGCCGGCTGCCCGGTCTCCCAGGCGCTCTCGGCCGTCCCGATCACGCTGGACGCCGCGCTCTCCTGATCCGGACGGGCCCGGCCGGCACGTCAGGCCGGGCCCTCCGCGCGGGCGGGCCCGCGCGCCGGCGGCGCGTCGTCGACGTCGGTGGCCGGCGCCTCGGGCTTCTCGTCCGCGTGCCGC
>NZ_JBFUMD010000329.1:0-4548 GCF_054049555.1 Nocardioides sp. P5_C9_2 | reverse complement strand
GGGTGGGGACCCGCGGTGAGCTGACGGTCAAGAAGTCGTCGTAGGTCAGGCCCAGGGCCAGGGCCGACGCGGTCCACGAGCCGGCCGACGTGCCGAGGGACGGTGCCGTCGCCACCGGCACCCCGCCCGCGGCGAGGCCCGCCGCGACGCCGGCGGTGTAGGCGATGCCGAACACCCCGCCGCCGCCGTAGACCATCGCCAGCGGGTGCCGCGCGGCCACCAGCGCCGGGAGCCCGTCGAGGTCGACGCTCCCGCCCCGGCTGTGGTGTCGTGCCATCTCCCAGTCCGTCCCGGCGTGAGTTCCACCGCCATCATCGGGCGGGCGGCCTACCGGCCAGTAGTGCTCTTCGGCCCGCGACGCTGGGACCTCCGCCGCCGACCTCGACGACCGGACAGGACGATCAGCCCTCCACCGGCAGGAGTGCCGCGGTGACCTCGACGCGCCCCGCGCCGTACTCCTCGTCGGCCCACGCCTGCAGGGACCCGTCGTCGGACAGCACGTCGGCATGGACGACGTCGTCGGCGGCGTACGTCGAGAGCACCCCGGGCAGCCTCTGGAGCTCCATCGAGACCTCGTTGAGCTCGGTCTCGGTGTAGCGCGCCGGGCTCACGCACAGGGCTCCACCCCACGTCTCGCGCAGCCTGGCCTCGGCGCCCTCGGCGTCCTCGGTGACCGCGACGTTGATGATCACCTTCGTCGGGTCGTTGGTGGACGAGGGATCCCGCGACGTGTCCATCCAGGCGCCGCCGAAGCCCGGGAGCCGGGTGGCCTCGGTGAAGGTCGCGTCCATCGCGGCCGGCGTGGCCTTCGCGGGGTCCTCGACGCCCCACCCGCCGTCCGGCGGCTCGCAGGGCGTGCCCGGCAGCGGCTCGGGCTCCTCGGCGAGCGCGTCGTACAGCGCGGCAGGGACCGCGTCGGTCACCGCGAAGGTGGTGCCGTCGAAGGTGCCGGTGAGCGCGAAGCTCCCCCACCTCACCCCGGCCTGGTCCTCGTGCTCGGGATGGTCGGCCCACACCCAGTCGGCCATCGGGACGCCCTCGCACTGGGGCGGGAGCGAATCGGCGACCGCGTGGCACAGCTCCGGGCCGTCGCCGTCGTCCAGCACGGTCACGAGGGTGGCGGTCGTGACCTCGCCGTCGGCGGCGGGCACGGCCGTCGGCATCGCCCCGTCCGCCGGCGCCGCGGCCGAGGAGCCCGGGCGCCCCGCGGGGTCGACCGCGCGCATCTCCTGCTCGGTGGAGCAGGCTGCGAGCGCGAGGAGGGCGACGGTGGCGGTGACGGCGGCGACGGTCTTCATGGCGGTACGACGAGGCGCGGTCACGGCGGGTTCCTCGCAGGTCAGGGCAGGCGGGTGAGCATCTCGGCCGGCGTGAGTCGCGAGCCCGTGTAGAACGGGACCTCCTCGCGGACGTGGCGGCGGGCGTCGGAGGCGCGCAGGTGGCGCATCAGGTCGACGATCCGGTGCAGCTCGTCGGACTCGAAGGCCAGCATCCACTCGTAGTCGCCGAGGGCGAACGACGCGACGGTGTTGGCCCGCACGTCGGCGTAGTCGCGCGCCATCTGGCCGTGCTCGGCAAGCATCCGGCGCCGCTCGGAGTCCTCGAGGAGGTACCACTCGTAGGAGCGGACGAAGGGGTACACGCAGACGTGGTGACGGGGCTCCTCGTCGTCGAGGAACGCCGGGATGTGCGACTTGTTGAACTCCGCCGGGCGGTGCAGCGCCATCTGCGACCACACGGGCTCGAGGCGGCGGCCGAACGCCGTACGCCGGAACGCGTTGTAGGCGACCTGGAGCTGCTCGGAGTCGGCGGCGTGCATCCAGACCATGACGTCGGCGTCGCCGCGCAGGCCCGAGACGTCGTAGAGGCCGCGGACGACCACGTCGTCCTCGGCCAGCACCTCGAGGAACGCCTCCAGGTCGGCCGCCTCGGCCGCCCGGTCGGCGTCGCCGATCACGTCACGGAGCCTGAAGACCGACCACATGGTGTAGCGGATGGTGTCGTTGAGCTCGCGGGTCCGGGCTGCGTTGCTGTTGGCCATGGGCTCATTCTGCCCGGGCGAGCGCAGCGGCCGCCCGGTGGGCGGAGCCGATCACGGCCGGGATCCCGACACCGTCGTACGCCGCCCCGCAGACCGCGATCCCGGGCGGCAGCGCGGCGCGGACCCGGGCCACGAGGTCGACGTGCCCGACGGCGTACTGCGGCAGTCCCCCGCCCCAGCGCTGGACGTGCGTGCCGACGGGAGGGGCCGTGAGGCCGGCCATCGCGCCCAGGTCGGTGAGCGACGTCGCGACGAGCGCCTCCTCGGGCTGTCGCAGCGTGGCCTCCTCACCGTGCCGGCCCAGCGAGGTGCGCAGCACGGCCAGCCCGTCGCCCGCCCGGCGGACCCAGTCCCACTTGGCGAAGGAGAACGTGCTGGCCTTGATGCCCCGCGCCTCCACCGGCGGGACGAGGAAGCCCGAGCGGTCCGCCAGGTGCTCGACGGCCGCCGCGTCGAAGGCCAGCGTCACCACCGCGACGCTCGCGGTCTCGATGCGCGCCAGGTCGCGCGCTGCGCCGGGGGCGACCTCGTCGAGCAGGCGGGCGGTCGGCGCCGCGGGGGTCGCCAGGACGACCGCACGCGCCGTGAGGGTCTCGGGGGCGGCGGCCGAGCCGACCGTGAGCCGCCACCCGCCGGGCACCTGCTCCAGGCGCCGGACGGTGGCCGACGTCCGCACCTCCAGGCCGTCCGCGAGCCTCTCGGCCAGCCGACCCATGCCGCCGGCGACACCGGCGAAGACGGGGGCGCCGGACGGCACGATGACGGCGGCCTGGTCGAGCAGGGAGCCGCGCCGGGCCATGGCCAGGAGCTGGGGCACGGCCGCAGCCGCGGAGATCCGCCGCGCACTGCCGGCGTACACCCCACCCAGCAGCGGCTCGACGAGCCGCTCCACGACCTCGTCCCCGAGGCGGTCGGCGACGAGGTCTCCCACCGAGACGTCGCCGTCGGCGACGGCACCGACACGCTCCACGCTCGCCCGGGCCAGGCCCTCCGGCGAGAGGACCCCGCTCGAGGCGAGGTCGTCGAGGTCGAACGGCACGCCCATCAGGCTCCGCGGCAGGCGGCGCAGGGCACCGCGCGACCAGACCTGGGAGGCCGCGGGCGTCGGGTGCACGACCTCGATGCCGAGGTCGTGCGCGAGCGCCACGCCCTCGGGGCGACGGGCCAGCATGGCCTCCGCGCCGACGTCGACGGTGACCCCCGCGACCGACTCCCGCCGGAGCTTGCCGCCCACCTGGGGCGAGCCCTCGAGGACCAGCACGTCCCGCCCGGCGGCGACCAGGTCGCGGGCGGCGGTGAGACCACCGATCCCGGCACCCACCACGACGACGTCCCGCACGCGGCCAGCCTGCCATGCGGCCGGCGCCGGGCAACGATCCGGTCACGGCGTACGACGCGAGGGAACCGCCACCGCCCGGCCCGGCGTCCGACGCCCATGACCACTCACCCGCACCCCGCCCGGCGGACCCGCCGGCTGCTCGGCCTCGTGGCCGCGATCTCCATGACGGCCGCGCTGGCCGCCTGCTCCTCCGGTGGCGGCGCGTCCGACTCCTCGTCCGGGTCCGACGCCGGGGCGTCCGCCTCGGAGGTCTCCCCCGCCGAGCAGGAGGACTCGTCGCGTGGCGCGGCGGCCCAGGACCGGAGTGCCGACACCGACGCCGCCGGCGACACGTCGAGCGCGAGCGGCGGCGCACCCGCCGGCGCGAACCGCCCGCCCGCGGTGTCGCAGCGCCAGGTGATCTCCACCGGCACCGTGTCCCTGACCAGCGACGACGTGCGGGAGGCCCGGCGCGACGTCCAGCGGATCGTCGACGCCGCGGGTGGCGAGGTCACCGAGGAGCAGACCGACACCGACGAGGACGGGCGACCCGTCTACGCGCGGTTGGTGCTGCGGGTGCCCGCCGGCGGCTTCGGGGACGCGATGACCGCCCTGGAGGGGGTGGCGGACCTGCGTGGCTCGGACCGGTCGTCGGAGGACGTCACCACCCAGGTCATCGACACCGACGTGCGGGTGCGGGCACAGGAGGCCAGCCTGCGGCGGGTCGAGCAGCTGCTCGCCCGCGCCCAGGGGCTCAAGGAGATCATCTGGATCGAGTCGCAGCTCACCAGCCGCCAGGCGGAGCTCGACTCGCTCGAGGGCCAGCAGGCCTGGCTCGCCGACCAGACCCGCGACTCCACGATCGTGGTCGACATCAGCCGCACACCCGACGACGAGGAGCAGCCGAAGGAGGCCGACGCGGGCTTCCTCGCCGGCTTCAGCGGCGGCATGAAGGCCCTCGGTGCGGTCGCGGTCGGCGTGGCCACGATCGCCGGTGCCCTGCTGCCGTTCGTCGCGGTCCTGGCCCTGCTCGGGGTGCCGGTGTGGGTGCTCGTGCGCCGGGCGGCCCGCCGTCGCCGTCCCTCCGCGACGCCGCCCGCCGCGGCCTGAGCCGACGCCATGGAGAGTGGTCTCCCCGGCGACCGCTCTCCAAGGCGTCCCACCGGGCGGCCCTCAGGCCGCGTCCCCG
>NZ_JBFUMD010000328.1:0-4549 GCF_054049555.1 Nocardioides sp. P5_C9_2 | reverse complement strand
GCTCACCGCCCTGCTCGGTCCGTCAGGCGGCGGCAAGAGCACGCTGCTGCGCATCATCGCCGGCCTCGACTCCGCCGACACCGGCACCGTGTCCATCGAGGGCACCGACGCCACCCGGCTGCCGCCGCAGAAGCGCAACGTCGGCTTCGTCTTCCAGCACTACGCCGTCTTCAAGCACATGACGGTCGCCAAGAACGTCGCCTTCGGGCTCGAGATCCGCAAGCGCCCCAAGGCCGAGATCGCCGAGCGCGTCGACGAGCTGCTCAGGCTCGTCCACCTGTCGCAGTTCGCGCACCGGCTGCCCTCCCAGCTCTCGGGCGGCCAGCGCCAGCGGATGGCCCTGGCCCGCGCCCTGGCGGTCGAGCCGAGCGTGCTGCTCCTCGACGAGCCGTTCGGCGCCCTGGACGCGAAGGTCCGCAAGGAGCTGCGCGAGTGGCTGCGCCGGCTCCACGACGAGGTCGCGGTCACCACGGTGTTCGTCACCCACGACCAGGAGGAGGCCCTCGAGGTCGCCGACGAGATCGTGGTCATCAACGAGGGTCGCGTCGAGCAGGTCGGCACCCCCGACCAGCTGTACGACGACCCGGCCAACGACTTCGTGATGTCGTTCCTCGGCGAGGTGACGCACCTGTCCGGCACCGTGATCCGACCCCACGACATCGACGTGTCGACGTCCCCCCAGCTCGCGGGGGCCGTCGAGGGCACCATCTCCCGGATGCTGCGGGTCGGCTTCGAGGTCCGGCTGCACGTGCTGACGGTGGACGGCGAGGACGTGTCGGTCGTGATGACCCGCACCCACGCCCGGTCGGTGGGCATCCGGGAGGGCAGCACGGTGTGGCTGACCGTGGCGTCGGGCGCGACCGTCGTACCCTCCATGCGCCCGTCGCTGGCCGGCTGAGGCCCGCCGTGACGAGGACGGCCTCACCCATATAGGTGATCCCCCGTGGTGGGGGCATCGATCCGATCCACCACGGGGGACGCGGGGATATCGTGCGGTCGTGAAGGCAACGAATCCGATCGAGGACCTGTGGGACGGCATCGAGGCCTTCGACGGGGAGGCCGCGGACCGTGCCCTGGTGGGTCTGCTGTGGGACGTCCCGCTCGGCGAGGCGCTCACCCGGGTCGTGATCCCGTTCCTGTCCGAGCTGGGCTCCCGATGGGAGGACGGCTCCCTCTCGGTGGCCCATGAGCACTTCGCCAGCAACCTGCTGCGCCGTCGGCTCTCGGCGCTGGCCCACCAGCACGAGGTGCTGCCCGCGCAGGACGGCCTCCGGCATCCCCGGGTGCTGCTGGCCTGCCCGCCGGGGGAGCGGCACGACCTGGTGCTGCTCTGCTTCTCGCTCCTGCTCGGGGAGGCGGGCTGGCGCACGCTCTTCCTCGGGGCCGACACCCCCGTCACGGCGATCGTCGGCGCCGCTCGTGCCGTCGACGCGGACGCCGTGGTGATCGCGGCGACCCGACCGACCGCGCTGACCGCCCACAGCACCTCGGTGGCCAAGCTCGCCCTCGACCACCCGGTCTTCATCGCCGGCCGGGGGGCAGACGAGGAGGTCGCCCGGGTGGTGGGTGCCCGGCTCCTGCCGAGCGACCTGGTGACGGCCCTGGACCACCTCGGTCCACGGGCGGCTGCCCAGCCGTAGGCCTGCGACCGCGCGAGGGGATACCGCCTCTGGACGATGATCGGACACGGTGGACGGGTGTACATCTGAACCGTGCCCGACCTTCGCAGGACCGCCGCTGGGACCGTCGCCGGTCTCCTGCTCCTCCAACCCCTGGCCGCGTTCGCCGCCGTTCCGGGGGACTCGTGGGGGATGGACCTCGCCGGGGGCGTGGTGCCGGACGCGCAAGGCACCCAGCCGATGACCTTCACGGGCTCCGGCATCCTGGCGGCCAGCGGCAAGGTCGGTGGAGCGGTGGAGTTCACGGCGTCGCCGTCGTTCGGCACCGTGGCGCACAGCCGGAACGACAACCCCGGGACGCAGAACTTCGCGGTGGGCGTGGTCTTCACCAGCCGCCCCATCCCGAGCCGGAGCTACAGCGGCAACGTCGTGCAGAAGGGCCTCTTCGGAGACGCCGGGCAGGTCAAGGTCCAGCTGGACACGTCGCACGGGGGGACGGTCGCCTGTCGGATCAAGGGCAGGTCGGGTGCCAGGATGCTCGTCTCGAGCGTCACCGTCGACGACGGGGCATGGCACACCGCGACCTGCTGGCGCGACGGGAGCGTCGTGGGCGTCACCGTCGACGGGGTCCAGCGGTCGGTGACGTGGAGCCCCGGGTCGATCGCCAACACCAAGAAGCTGACGGTGGGGAACAAGAAGTCCACCGCCGGTGCCTCCGACCAGCTCTTCGGGCGCGTCGACCTCGTCACCTGGGTGATCGACCCGGATGCCCGGGCGATCGTCGACGCGCAGGTGGCGAGCTCCGGCTGAGCGCTGCGCGGACTCGCAAGGCCCCGCTGAGTGTGACGACCAGAGCGTCTCCTGGTGGGTGCACCCCAGCAGGCTCAGCCGTCGTCACGCTCTGCGAGCAGGTCGACCTTCTGCTGGCGAGTGCGCTGGAGGTCGAYCAACCGTGCGGCGACGGTTGCCGAAGCCTCGGCAGCCTTGGCCTTGGCCTCGGCGTCGGCGACCGGGTCCGACTCATCGCCCACCGTGGCGACCCGGGCAGCCTTCTTGTTGACCAAGCGGTCGTCCTCGATGGCCTTCATGACCTGTTCCTCGGTCTCGGCGAGGGAGACGGCAAGGGCCTTGGTGCTCAGGGTGCGGGCGAGCTCACGCCGCTGGACCATCGGGTCCCAACGGACCGAGGGCCACTGGGGGTCCATGTCGACCAGGGTCTGGGTCAGGATCTCGGTGATGGCCAGACGGCTGTACCACTTGTGGTCTGCCGGGACGACGTACCACGGTGCGGCGTCGGTGGAGGTGCGGCGGAACACCTCGGCGTATGCCTTCTGGTAGTCCTCCCACTGGCGCCGGGTCGGCAGGTCGTTGGAGCTGTACTTCCAGTGCTTGTCGGGGCGGTCCAGGCGCTTCATGAGTCGAACGCCCTGCTCGTCGTGGCTGACCATCAACCCGAACTTCAAGACGGTCGTGCCCGCCGCGACGAGGTCGCTCTCGAACTGGTTGATCTCGTCGAACCGTGCCTCCCAGGTCGCGCGCGGCACCAGCGCGTCGACGGATGCGACGAGCACGTCCTCGTAGTGCGAGCGGTCGAAGACCCCGATGAGACCGGGTCCGGGCAGCTTCTTGCGAATCCGCCACAGGAAGTGGTGCTTCTGCTCCTCCTCGGTCGGCGCCCCGAACGACCGCAGGGCAACGCCCTGGGGGTCGACCTTGCTCATGACGTGCCGGGCGACGCCTCCCTTCCCGGCGGTGTCGAGACCCTGCACGATGATCAGGAGCGATCGGTCCGCCCCCGCCGAGCCCTCGGCGAACAGGCGCTCCTGCAGCTCGCTCAGCAGCTTGCCGCGCTGCGTGCAGAAGGACTCGGCCGACTTCTTGTCCTCGGTCCAACCGGGAGTCGCTCCCCGGTCCATCGCGTCCAGGTCGAAGTCGGGACCGGAGCGGAGGGCATCGCGTGGATCCTCGCGCCATGCGCCGACGTCACGTTTCTTGGCCATGGTTCAGCTCCCGGTTGTTCCTGGTTGAGGCCTGCCGTCGGGGTCGAACAACAGGTCGTACAGCCGCGGCGCCCACCGGAGCTGCTTGTCGGTCAGCTCCGGCGGAGCCAGCCGGCGCAGTCGACCGGGCGGGCGGGCGGCGTGCACCGATCCGCGCTTCGTCAACGCCTCTGCCACGGTTGCCACTCGCTGGCGGCGTCGTCGGTGACCCGGGATGCGGGAGGCCACCGATCGGGGGACAGGGGCGATGCGGTGCGGGAGCCGACCGGTGAGCACCCCACGGATACCGCTCTTCTTGTCGGGGGCGCCGCCGGCATACCACTCGTCGAGGGCATTCGCGCAGGCGACCATGGCGTCGAACAGCTCATGCGGGTCCTCGGGTACGTCGGCAGCGTCGCACCCCAGGTGCTCGGCGACCAGGGTTCGCAGCAGTACTCGCGGGAAGGAGTCCTCGGGCGCGGGCGAGTCCATCTCCCCGCGCTCGTCGAGCACGGTGCAGGCGATCTCACTGTCGCTGGTCCAGGAGCGTCGGTTGAGGTTGTCGGATCCGACGCTGGCCCAGCGGTGGTCGATGACGCAGGTCTTGGAGTGTACGTAGATAGGTATGCCGGCCTCGTTGCACAGGCCGAACACCGCGACCCGGTCGCCGCCTGCCTCGATGATCGTGCGCATCGCCCGGGACCGCCCGTAGAGCTGCGGCAGCTCGGCCAGCGCGCCTTCGCGGTCGGGCACCATCGGCAGCACCACCACCAGGCGGAGCTCGGGGTTGCGCCGCAGCGCCGTGGCGAAGTGCTCCCCGACGTCGTCGGACCACAGGTACTGGTCCTCGACGTAGACCAGCCGGTCGGCGTGGGCGATCGCCTTGGTGTTGCCCAGCATCACCGAGCGCTCCCCAGCGGGCGCGAAGTCGAAGCCCTTGGGCGCGATGAC
>NZ_JBFUMD010000327.1:0-4574 GCF_054049555.1 Nocardioides sp. P5_C9_2 | reverse complement strand
TCCCAGATCAGTGACGCCGCCTCGGCGGCACTGCTGATGTCGGACACCAAGGCTGCCGAGCTGGGCATCCAGCCCCGCGCGCGGATCCACTCGCTCGGCCTGGCCGGCGATGACCCGATCATGATGCTGACCGGGATCATCCCGGCGACCCGCAAGGCGCTCGCGCGGGCCGGGATGACGGTCGATGACATCGATGTGTTCGAGGTCAACGAGGCGTTCGCGTCGGTGGTGCTCGCCTTCCAGCGGGAGTTCGACATCCCGATGGAGAAGATCAACGTCCACGGCGGCGCGATCTCGATCGGTCACCCGATCGGTGCGTCCGGAACCCGTCTGTTCTCCTCGCTGCTCAACGCGCTGGAGGTCAAGGACGGCCAGTTCGGCCTCCAGGTGATGTGCGAGGCGGGCGGCCTGTCGAACGCGACGACCGTCGAGCGACTGCGCTGACCCAGAACCGACCGCTGGCCCCGGATGGCTGCCGCGATCTCCGCACCGATCGCGGCGGCCAGACACTCGTTGGTGTCGCCCTCCGGCTCGGGCACGACGTGGTGAACAGCGCCGTCGGCGAGGAGGTCGATGGCGCGCACCCGCTGGCGCTCCGCCATCTCGGCCGCATGCGTGGCGTCGCCGTAGACGATCACGGAGGCCCCCTCCGGCGGAAGGGGCGTGAGCCAGGCCTGCTCGGCAGCGATCACGCGCTCGGCGGCGAGCAGGGCGAGTGYCCCGCCGCCGCAGCCCTGGCCGAGGAGCACGGCGACGGTCGGAACGCTCATCGTGGCCAGCGTGCCCAGGCAGCGGGCGATCTCGCCGGCCACCGCACCCTCCTCCGCATGGGCGGAGAGCTCGGCGCCGGGAGTGTCGATCACGGTCACGAGAGGGATGCCGAGCTCCTCGGCGATGCCCATCGCCCGGCGCGCCTCGCGCAGTGCGGCCGGACCCATGTGCGAGTCGCCGCCCTGGCGGGAGCGATCCTGACCGACGACGATGCACGGCTCCCCGTCGATCCGGGTCAGCACCGTCAGCACCGCGGCGTCGTGCTCGCCGGTGTCGGTGCCGGACAGGCGCACGGTTGAGGTTCCCAGCTCGCGCAGCAGGTCGCGCACGCCGAGCCGGTCGTCAGAGCGGGTCGCGTTGATCGCGTCCCAGGCCGAACGGCTCGGGTCGAGGCTGCCACCACGACGCGGCAGGGATCCTGGGGTGGGCGGGTCGAGGAGTACGCCGAGGGCTCGATCGACCACGCAGGGGAGCTCTTCGGCGGCGACGACCGCGTCGATGACTCCCTTGGCGGCGAGGTTCTCCGCCACCTGGACACCGGCCGGGAACGGCTCTCCGACGAGCGCCTCATAGACCTTCGGGCCGAGGAAGCCGACCAGGGCGCCGGGCTCTGCGACGGTGACGTGCCCGAGGGAACCCCAGGAGGCGTAGACCCCGCCGGTGGTGGGGTGGCGCAGGTGCACCAGGTACGGCAGGCCCGCGCCGCGGTGGTCCATGACGGCCCGGGAGATCTCCATCATCTGCACGAAGGCGGGCGTGCCCTCCTGCATCCGGGTCCCACCCGAGGAGGTGCTGGCGAGGATGGGCAGCCCCAGCGCGGTGGCGCGGCGGATCGCTGAAACGATCCGCTCGGCGGCGACCCGACCGATGGATCCGGCGAGGAAGGCGAATTCGTTGACGATCACCACGACCGGACGGCCGCGCACCAGCCCGCGGCCGGTGAGGACTGATTCGTCGGTCCCTGCCTTCGCGGCCGCAGCAGCGAGCTCCGCGGCGTAGGTTTCGGACAGACCAATGGTGATGACAGGTGAATCCCAGGACTCGAACGACTCGTCGTCGAGCACGAGATCGATCAGCTCGCGGGCACTCCAGCGTCGTTGCATGCGTACGTCCTCAGCGCGAAGCGGGCCTGACCCGAAGTGGTCGCCCGGATGTGGTCTAATTAGTTTACTGTATGATAGACATCACGCGATCGACTCCTCAAGAGGACCCCGACATCATGGATCTGTTGACACTTCTCGAAATGACTGCCGGAGGCATGGGTGACCGCGTCCTGCTCGGGAGCCGCAAGGACGGCCTGACCGGCCAGGAGCTGCGCGACCGCGCAGCCGCGACCGGAGCCTTCTTCACGGCCAACGGAGCAGAGAAGATCCTGTTCGTCGGCGGCAACGGCCCGACGTTCGCCATCTCGCTCTTCGGTGCGGCCGCAGCACACAAGCCGTTCCTGCCGCTGAACTATCGACTCTCCGACGAGCAGCTCGGTGAGATCCTCACCCGGCACACCGGTCTCCTGATCGCCGAGGACGTCGAGCGCGCTCGCGACCTCGCCCCCGACGCGACTGAGGTGATCAGCGTCGACGACATCTTCGCGATCGCACCCGACCCGGAGGCTTCCCTCATCCCGGCCGACACCGAGGACATCGCTGTCCTGCTGATGACCTCAGGCACCACGGCCGCACCGAAGAGTGCCGTGCTGCGCCACCACCACCTGACCTCCTACGTGATGCAGACGGTCGAGTACGCCGGCGCAGACGAGATCGACGCGACCATCGTCAGTGTCCCGCCGTACCACATCGCTGCCGTGGCGAACCTGCTCTCGAACCTGTACGCCGGCCGCCGGATCGTCTACCTGGACAAGTTCACCGCCGAGGAGTGGATCGACGTCGTCACCGACGAGGCGATCACCAACGCGATGGTCGTCCCGACGATGCTCTCCCGGATCGTCCGCTACCTCGACGAGAGCGGCCGCACCGGTCCGGCGACCCTGCGTGGTCTGTCGTACGGCGGCGCCAAGGTGCCGCCGACCGTCCTCGAGGATGCACTGCGCCTCTTCCCCGAGACCGGCTTCGTCAACGCCTACGGCCTGACCGAGACCTCGTCCTCCATCGCCGTTCTCGGCCCGGACGACCACCGTGCCGCCCTCGCCTCCGCGGACCCGAAGGAGCGCGCCCGGATCGGTTCGGTCGGCCAGGTGCTGCCCGGTGTCGAGGTCAGCATCCGCAACGAGGTCGGCGACGTGGTCGCGGCGAACGAGCCCGGTGAGATCTACGTCCGTGGCGCCCAGGTCGCCGGTGAGTACCTCGAGCAGGGCTCGAAGCTCGTCGGTGAGGGCTGGTTCCCGACCCGCGACCGCGGCTGGCTCGATGACGGCGAGTTCCTCTTCGTGGAGGGTCGTGCCGATGACACCATCATCCGCGGCGGGGAGAACATCGCCCCGGCGGAGATCGAGGACGTCCTGGTCCGCCACGACGCCGTCCTCGAGGTCTGCATCGCCGGCGTTCCGGACGAGGAATGGGGCAACGCCATTGCCGCCTTCGTCGTGGTGAAGGACGGCATGACCTGCACCGTCGGGGAGATCAAGGGCTTCGCCCGCGAACACCTCCGCAGCTCGAAGACTCCGGACCACGTCTACTTCCTGTCCGAGCTTCCGGCCACCCAGACCGGCAAGATCCTGCGCAAGGACCTGATCGCCAGCGTCACCTGACTCCCCCGGGGCAACGCGCTCCAACGGCACGAGGGCCCGCTCCGAGATCGGAGCGGGCCCTCGTGCTCGGCGGGTGCGGGTGCTATCGACCCGACCGCACCTCGCGGAAGGCGACGTCGCGGTCGGCAGCGAACTCGCGGGGCATGCCCAGCACCCGCTCACTGATCAGGTTGCGGGCCATCTCGGTGGAACCACCGCCGAGCGATCCCCCCTGTCGCATCAGGTACTCGTCGACCGCCATCGTGATCGCCCCGGCGGAGGGTCCGTTCGGCGCAACGCCGAGACCGCCGGCGATGTCGACCATGACGTCGTGCTCGATCCAGCCCACCTCGGCGTGGGACAACCGGATGATCGATGCGGCCATCGGCGGCAGCGCACCGGTCGTGATCGCGCGGGTGACGCGGGCGCTGACCTGCTGGTGGACGACCTCGCGGGTGTGGGCGGCTGCCACGCGGTCCTGCACGTACGGGTCGTTCCCCTTGCCGAGCTCCTTGGCGAGCGCGGCGGGCGTCTTCCGGTCCAGGCTCGCCTGACGCTGCATCCGCGGGCCCTGGGTGAAGGGCGAGCTGCCACCGACGGCGGTGCGTTCGTAGACCAGCTGCCGGGAGGCGACCGTCCAGCCGTCGTTCTCCTCGCCGACGAGCGCGTCGAGGGGAAGGATCAGGTCCTCGAAGAACTCCTCGCAGAAGTCGGAGTGCGCGGTGACCATCCGGATCCGGTTGAGCGTGAATCCGGGCTGGTCCTTGATCGGCACCATGATCATCGAGAGGCCGCGGTGCTTGGGGGCATCCCAGTCGGTGCGGACCAGCGCGATGCCGTAGTCGGCACCGTAGGCCGCCGTCGACCAGATCTTGCTGCCGTTGAGCACCCATGTGTCGCCGTCGCGATCGGCACGCGAGATCACTCCGGCCAGGTCCGAGCCACCCTTGGGCTCGGAGAGGAACTGTGACAGGACGATCTCACCCTTGAGCGCTCCGCGGACGTAGAAATGCTTCTGCTCCTCGGTGCCGAAGTCGAGGATCACCGGCGCAACGATCGCGAACGACGGCACGTTGAGTCGCGAGGGATAGTGACGCCCCTCGACCGCCCGGTTGAACGC
>NZ_JBFUMD010000326.1:0-4583 GCF_054049555.1 Nocardioides sp. P5_C9_2 | reverse complement strand
CCCCTGTGGTGCGGATCATCGAGTCCCCCTTGACTCAGGTCGGCCGGGTCGTCCGGCCTGCGTCAGTATCACCCTGACGGGTCGCGCCGGGAAGAGGGGATACTCGTTCGTCGCGCACGCGGTTCGCCACTAGGCTCACGCTCTTGTGAGCACCGCCATCCGCGTCGTCGAGACGGTCTTCCCCCAGCGGCTCGGCACCTCGTTCCGCTGGCTGGTCGCGTCGTCGTGGACCACCAACCTCGGCGACGGGCTGATGATGGCGGCCGGTCCGCTGCTGGTCGCCTCCCAGACCCGCAACCCGGTGCTGGTGGCCGCGTCGGCCATGGCCTTCCAGCTGCCGTGGCTGGTCTTCGGGCTCGTCGCCGGGGCGATGGCCGACCGGCTCGACCGGCGCCTGCTGGTGATGACGATGGACGCCGCGCGCGCCGTCGTGCTGGCGGGCCTGTGCGGGGTGATCCTCACCGGGCACGTCAACATCTGGATGGTCATGGGCGCGATGTTCCTGGTCGGGCTCGCGGAGGTCTTTGCGGACTCCTCGACCGGCACCCTGCTCCCGATGCTGGTCGACAAGCCGGACCTCGGCGTCGCCAACGCCCGCATCCAGGTGGGCTTCCTCACGGCCAACCAGCTCGTCGGGCCGGCGCTGGGCGCGATCATCTTCGCGGCCGGGATGGCACTGCCGTTCATGATCCAGACCGTCTGCGTCGCCCTCGGGGTCGTCCTGGTCTCCCGCATCGGTACGCCGCGGGGTGCGGTGCGCCAGCACGTCGAGACCCACGTCCGGCAGGACATCGCCGAGGGGGTGCGCTGGCTGGTCSGCAACGGGCCGGTGCGGACCCTCGCCCTGGTCATCGTGGCCTTCAACATCACCTGGGCGGCCCCGTGGTCGGTGCTGGTGCTGTGGTCGCTGGAGCGGGTGGGCATGGACGAGGCCGGCTTCGGCCTGCTCACCACCGCGGCAGCGCTCGGCGGGCTGCTCGGGACGGCGGCGTACGGGCGGGTGGAGAGTCGGGTCCCGCTGGCCACCCTGATGCGCACCGTGCTCGCGTGCGAGGTCGTCTTCCACCTGGCGATGGCCCTCACCACGTCGCCGTGGGCGGCGTACCCGCTGATGTTCTTCTTCGGCGCCTACGCCTTCATCTGGGGGACGCTCTCGCAGGCCGTGCGGCAGCGGGCGGTGCCCACCGAGTTCCAGGGTCGGGTCGGGTCGGTCTACATGCTCTGCGTGATGGGCGGCATGCTCGTCGGCTCGCTGCTCGGCGGGCTGATCGCGCACCGGTGGGGCGTGACGGCGCCGTGGTGGTTCGCCTTCGTCGGCTCGGGGCTGACGCTCGCGCTGGTGTGGCGCCAGCTCGCTCACATCGCGCATGCCGACGGGCAGGCCGCGCGCGCCGCAGGCTGAGCCTGCCCGCGAGGTCAAGGAGATGGCCCGTCCGGGCCATGTCCTCCGACAGCGCCCGCCCCGAGATCTACCCATGTTTGATGAATCCATGGGGATGCTGCTGCGCGGCGGTGCCGGTCGGGCCGATGGTTCCGGACATGGAGGTGGCGAGATGAGAACTCGTGGTCGGGCCGCTGGTGCGGCAACAATGCTGGGAACGGTGGCCGCATCGTTGGCCGTGGTCGGAGCGGCGGTGCTCCCAGCGAGTCCCGCCTCCGCGGCGGTGACGATCGAGGCGCCCGTCGCGCCTCGCGCGGGCGTCGTCAACCTGACCGGCACCGTCGGCGTGGCACCGGGGGAGGTGACCACGGTCCTGTACGTGGTAGACGCCACGAGCTCGACCGAGTCGCCACCCGGCGCGGACTGCTCGGGCAACGGCGTGCCCGGCGGGCCCGAGGACGACCTCAACGCCGACGCCAGCGTCGGGGACATCCTGGACTGCGAGATCGCCGGGATCCAGGCGCTCAACGGCAGCCTCGCAGGCTCCAGCGGGCTGCAGGTGGGCCTGGTCGCCTTCGCCAACCAGGCCGCCGCCGCCGACCTCGACCCGGCAGGGAGCGCGACCTTCCTCCCGCCGGGCTTCACGGGCGGGGACCCGCGTCCCCGGATCAACACGGTGTCCTCCAGCGTCGTGCGCGACCGCATCGGCCTCTACGACCCCCGGGACCTCGGCGGCAGCGGGTCGGGGACCGCCTTCAACAGCGGCATCTCCGTGGCACTCTCCACCTTGGCCACCGCGCCCGCCGGCCCGAAGTGGATCATGTTCCTCTCCGACGGCCAGGCGGCCATCGACGACAGCCAGCTGGTGGCACTCAGGCAGTCCGGGGTCCGGCTGCGGAGCTTCGGCATCGGCACCGAAGCCACGTGCGCGCCCTTCGCGAGCCTGTACAAGATGGCCTCGGCCACCGGTGAGAGCTGCACGCTGGTGCCTCAGCCCGCGTCGCTCAGCGCGGGACTGACCGGCTCCCAGCCCGACGCGGTCAACGGCGTCACCGTGTCGATCGACAAGACCTCCGTGGCCGCCACCGTGGACGCCGTCGGCGGCTGGAAGGCGAGCTTCACGCTCGGGGCCGGCACCTACACCGCCACCGCCACCGCCACCCTGGCCTCCGGAGCCACCCAGCGTACGCAGCGCACCTTCACCGTGGAGGCGATCGCCGGCGGACCGGCCGCGGGGACCGTCACGCCCGGTCCGGGGGCCCTGCAGGCCACCGGGATCAAGGTGACCCGCCCCAAGCCCTCCCGCCAGGCCCTGCCGAAGAAGGTCGCCGGCCGGGTCGGCCGGCCCGTCGACGGCCTGACGACGGCACCCCAGTTGGCCGGGGCCACGGTGCAGCTGCAGGCTCGCCCGAGCGCCGGTGCCCCCTGGGTCAAGGTCGGCCAGGACAGCGTGGACCGTCAGGGCAAGTTCGTCCTGAAGTGGAAGCCCCAGGCCCGGCTCCGCCTGCTGCAGGTGGTGCTGGTGCCGCCGCAGGGCTTCGCGGAGAGTGCCGCGGCCGTGCCGCCGGCGAAGATCTCGGCGTGCAAGGTGGTCAAGCGCGGCGGTGGGTGGACGGTGACCTGCCGGACCACGGTCAAGTCCGGCAGCGTCGCCCGGCTCCTGGCAGGCGCGAAGGTCGTCGACAAGGCCCGCGTCCGCAAGGGAGGCTTCCGGCTGGACGGCAAGGGCAAGACCGGAGCCCACACGATCGACATCACCGTGGGCAAGAAGGGTCACGTGCGCCTGGCCCTGTAGACGGCCCTGTAGACGGCGCTGTAGACGTGTCGGCCGACACGGTGGTCTCGTCCCTCGCGGACGGGCCACCGTGTCCGCACGTCCCCGACGCAGCGCCCGTCGCCGCATAGGGTGAGATCGCCGTCGCTTCCCCCGGTGTCTGAGAGGATGCCGCGATCGGCGTACCACCCGACCGCGCGCCGACGACGAGAGCCAGGGGAGCAGCACGGTGTACCTGAAGAGCCTGACGCTCAAGGGCTTCAAGTCCTTCGCCTCCTCCACGACGCTGCAGCTCGAGCCGGGCATCACCYGCATCGTGGGTCCCAACGGGTCGGGCAAGTCCAACGTCGTCGACGCGCTCGCGTGGGTGATGGGCGAGCAGGGCGCGAAGTCGCTGCGCGGAGGCAAGATGGAGGACGTCATCTTCGCCGGCACCTCCGGTCGGCCGCCGCTGGGTCGCGCCGAGGTGCAGCTGACGATCGACAACTCCGACGGGGCGCTGCCGATCGACTACTCCGAGGTGACGATCAGCCGCACCATGTTCCGCAACGGCGGCTCCGAGTACGCCATCAACGGGAGCTCGTGCCGTCTGCTGGACGTGCAGGAGCTGCTCAGCGACTCCGGCATCGGGCGCGAGATGCACGTCATCGTCGGCCAGGGCCAGCTCGACACGATCCTGCACGCGACCCCTGAGGACCGGCGTGGCTTCATCGAGGAGGCCGCGGGCGTCCTCAAGCACCGCAAGCGCAAGGAGAAGGCGCTCCGCAAGCTCGACTCCACCGACGGGAACCTCACCCGGCTGAACGACCTGCTCAGCGAGATCCGGCGCCAGCTCAAGCCCTTGGGGCGCCAGGCGGAGGTCGCCCGCAAGGCCGCCACCGTGCAGGCCGACGTGCGTGACGCCCGGGCCCGGCTGATCGCCGACGACCTGGTCACCGCCCGCACCGCGCTCGAGCAGGAGATGGCCGACGAGACCGTGCTGGTCGAGCGTCGCGAGCAGGTGGAGGCCGAGCTGGCCCGCGGCCGTGAGCGCGAGGCAGCGCTCGAGGCCGCCCTGCGTGAGGACCTGCCGGCCCTGTCCGCCGCCCAGGAGACGTGGTTCGCCCTCTCCGGGCTCAAGGAGCGGTTGCGGGGGACCCAGTCGCTGGCCGGGGAGCGGATGCGCAACGCCGCCGGTGCGGGCGACGACTCCGTCGACTCCGGACGCGACCCGGACCGCCTCGAGGCCGACGCCGAGCGGGTGCGCCAGCAGGAGGCCGAGATCGGGGCCGAGGTCGAGCAGCAGCGCGCCGCGCTGGACGGCGCGGTGTCCGTACGCCGGACCGCCGAGGACGCGGCGGCGGAGGAGGAGCGCCGGATCGCCGGGCTCCAGCGCGCGGCCGCCGACCGGCGCGAGGGCCTGGCGCGACTGCACGGGCAGGTCAACGC
>NZ_JBFUMD010000325.1:0-4598 GCF_054049555.1 Nocardioides sp. P5_C9_2 | reverse complement strand
ATCTTCTCCGGGGGCTACGCCTGTCGGCACCTGGCGATGGCGTCGGCCGACGAGGACGACCAGGCGGTCGCCGACAGCCTGCTCGAGCGGGCCGGCGAGGTGCACCCGATGACGGGTTTCGCGATGGGCCTGCGGGCGGGCGGCGACCTCCGGGTCGCGATGTCGTTCGAGGACGACGAGGTGGCCCGGGTCGACGCTCAGACGCGGGCGACCCTGGCCAGCGGACCGGCCCCGGGTCAGGGCGGCGACTTCGCCGACCGGTTCGCCCTGGACGAGGCGGCGTCCTCGGGACGCGTGGTGACCCTCGACCTCAGTCCGGTGCCGGGACAGTACGTGCTCTCGGACCTCACCAGCGGGCCGGTGCTGTTCGCGACCTGCTGAGACCGGTCAGTCCTGGGCGGGGCGCTGCCCCGGCGGACGGCGCGGCGAGACGCCCAGGAGTCGGTCGATCTCCTCCTGGGACAGGTGCTCCTCGGCCTCGCTCGCGGCGATGATCAGCGTGGTGGTCAGCTCCACCTCGCCGAGGAGGTCATCGTCCTCGAGGCTCACGTCGAACTGGTCAGGCACCACTACCTCCAGCTGTGGACGAGGACGGACTACGAAGATCGACCGTGCCCCCGCGGCCGGACGCTCAAACTGGTTCAATCGTAAAAAGTACCCGGGCTGTCGCGCAATGGCCCAAACGGGCAACGAGACCCTACCCGAACGGGTAGGGCCTCGCTGTCAGAAGTCCGGAACAGGTGCTGTGCCGGTGCTTCGAGGTGTCGTCAGACGGCGCGAACGTTCTCCGCCTGCGGGCCCTTGGGGCCCTGGGTGACGTCGAACTCGACCTTCTGGTTCTCGTCGAGGGACTTGTAGCCCTGCGACTGGATCGCCGAGTAGTGCACGAAGACGTCGTCGCCGCCGTCCTCCTGCGCGATGAAGCCGAAACCCTTCTCGGCGTTGAACCACTTCACGGTGCCTTGAGCCATTGCGCTGTTACTCCTGTTATCGGGCGAAAGATCGTCACTTCGACGATCCCGCAATAGATGCGGTGACACGTCGCTCCGACTCGCGGGACTGGCAGGCCCGAAGCTGAAACGCCGTTGGATCACAAACTCCGCGGGCGTCTACCTGCTGGAACTTGCACCTGTTGCACGACAAACACTACCAAGGAAGCGTGAGAAGGAAACCTCCGTGGCCACGAGAATTCGCGCGCATCGGTGAACTCTGTGCAGCGCGCGGACGACGACGACGTGACGACGCCCCGCCGGGCGTTTCGGTAGGCCATGTCGGGCTCGAACCKWCGACCCWCKGATTAARAGTCMGRTGCTCTACCAACTGAGCTAATRGCCCGCACGCAGCCTAGCGAGGTCGCCATACGACGTCGCCGTGCGGGGTCAGCGTTGCTCGGCGGGCACTCCGCGGGCTCCGGAGTCGGTCAGCCGGGCCTCCTCGAGCGCCATCGCCTCGAGCTCCTCGCGCCGGGTCGTCTCCATCATCTGGCGGGCGGCGTCGTAGGCCCCCGGCTCGGAGACGAGGTCGGTGGCACCCCGGCGAAGGCGGGCGAGCGCGGTCCGGGCAAAGATCTGCTGCTCGGTGGTGGTCCGCTCGGAGCGACCGCGCCCCAGGAACGAGATGGCCCAGTGCAGCAGCGCCGTCACGCGGCTCTTGAAGCCGGTGATGTAGACGAGGTGCACCCCGAGCCACATCAGCCAGGCGACGACGCCGGTGAGCCGGAGCTTGCCGACCATGGCGACGGCGCGGAAGCGGCTGATGATCGCCATCGAGCCCTTGTCGAAGTACTTGAAGGGTCCCTGCGGGGCGTGGCCAGCGAGCCGGCCCTCGATCTCCTTCGCGGCGTACTTGGCGCCCTGGATCGCCACCTGGGCGACGCCGGGCAGGTTGTCGAGGGCGATCATGTCGCCGACGACGAACACCTCGGGGTGACCGGGCAGCGTGAGGTCGGGGTTGACGCCGATGCGGCCCGCGCGGTCGAGCGGCGCGCCGCTCTGCTCCGAGAGGGTCTTGCCGAGCGGGCTCGCCTGTACGCCGGCAGCCCAGATCTTGGTGACCGTCTTGATCCGCTCGACGCGGCCGTCCTTGAACTTCATCTCGATGCCGCGCTCGTCGACGTCGGTCACCATGGCGCCGAGGATCACCTCGACCCCGAGCTTCTCGAGCTCGGCCTTGGCCTTCTCGCCGAGCTTCTGCCCGAAGGGCGGGAGCACCTGGGGGGCGGCGTCCAGCAGGATCACGCGCGCCTCGCGGGTGTTGATCGCCCGGAAGTCGCGCTTGAGGGTGCGGTGCGCCAGCTCGGCGATCTGGCCGGCCATCTCCACGCCGGTGGGACCGGCGCCGACGACCACGAAGGTGAGCAGGTGGTCGATGTCGTCGCCGCGGTTGGCTCCGAGCTCGGCCATCTCGAAGGCACCGAAGATGCGCCCCCGCAGCTCGAGGGCGTCGTCGATGCTCTTCATGCCGGGCGCGTACTCGGAGAAGTGGTCGTTGCCGAAGTAGGACTGCGCCGCGCCGGCGGCCACGATCAGCGAGTCGTAGTGGGAGACGGTCTCGCGGCCCAGCACGTGGCTGGTCACCGTGCGGGCCGTCAGGTCGACGCCGGTGACCTCGCCGAGCAGGACCTGGGCGTTCGTCTGGCCGCTGAGGACCTCGCGGGTCGGGGGTGCGATCTCGCCCTCGGACAGGATGCCGGTCGCCACCTGGTACAGCAGCGGCTGGAAGAGGTGGTGGGTCGTCTTCGCGACGACGGTGACGTCCACCGGGGCCTTGCGCAGTGCCTTGGTGCCGAACAGACCACCGAAGCCGGAGCCGATCACGACCACCTTGTGGGCAGCGGTCTGCTGGGCCTGGGAATCCGACATGTCAATCCTCCTGGAGCCGTGAGCGGCGCTGGACGACGTCACCCTCCTCGCCATTGTCCCGCCTCCGGCTACCGGGGCCCAAATGTCGGTCCGGTTCCGTGCGTCACATCTGGTCAACTCGTGCGTCTCAGGTAAGACTCAGCCAGACCACCGCACCTTTTCGACACCGATGCCGGCAC
Organism: Nocardioides sp. P5_C9_2; assembly: GCF_054049555.1. Taxonomy (NCBI): domain Bacteria; kingdom Bacillati; phylum Actinomycetota; class Actinomycetes; order Propionibacteriales; family Nocardioidaceae; genus Nocardioides; species Nocardioides sp. P5_C9_2. The sequence continues at coordinate 1,558 of NZ_JBFUMD010000325.1, read as the reverse complement.
CATCGCGGCGTCACTACTGAAGGCAAAAACTTTTCTCGGGGGCGTGTTTGCTCGGTGGTTGGCCTGGGTACGTACGCCCCGCTGGACTACCCACATCCTCCCCCGGTGAGTGACCTAGTGCCCTTGACGAAGCAAGCCCTCCCGCTGTCGGCGTCCCCGCGCGCCGTCGCGGACGCGCGCCGCTGGGTCCGGGACATCTGCCTCGAGCTCGGGCGCGAGGATCTCGTCGAGTGCGCCGAGCTCGGCGTCTCCGAGCTCACCACCAACGCCGTCCTGCACGGCGCCGAGCCGATCGCCGTACGGGTCCGCGGGACGGCCAGCCACCCCCGCATCGAGGTCAGCGACGGGTCGTCGCAGCCGCCGACCCCGCCCGGGCACTCCCCGGACCCCGAGGAGTTCCTGACCACCTTCGGTCGCGGGCTGTCGATCGTGGCCATGAGCTCGGTCGCGTGGGGGGCCTCCATCGAGTCCGACGGCAAGGTGGTGTGGTTCGAACCGGCACCGGAGGTGCGTGAGGACGGCGGCGCCGAGGCCGTCATCGACAGCACCGTCGTGGTCGAGCCCGCCCCCGTCAGCGAGGACGCGCGGGAGGTCCGGCTCCTCGGCGTCGACCCGCGGCTCTACTCCTCGCTGTCGCGTCAGTACTACGAGCTGCGCCGGGAGCTGCGCCTCCTCGCGGTCGCCCACCAGGACCACTACCCGCTCGCCGCCGACCTCTCGGCGATGTTCACCAGCTTCGAGCGCCAGATCCCGAGCGAGTTCCAGCGCACCGTCCGCGCGGCGCGACGGGCCGGCGTCCGCGCCGTCGACGTCTCGTTGCGGATGGAGCCGGAGGCCTCGGCGATCGTCTCCACGATGATCGAGATGTTCGACCTGGCCGACGCCTTCTGCAGGGCCGAGCGACTGCTCTCCCTGCAGCGCACGCCCGACCAGCGGACGTTCCACCTCTGGTACCTCGGCGAGATGGTGCGCCAGCTCGCGGGCGAGGCGCCCCGGTCCTGGCACGGCGACGGCGGCGGATCCGGGCTCATCAACGCCCAGCACGTCTCCTGACGCGAGCTTCGTCAGCCCAGCCCGAGTGCGTGCAGCCGAGCCTCGCCGATGCCGAAGTGGTGCGCGATCTCGTGCACGACGGTGATGCGCACCTCGTCGCGGAGCTCCTCGAGCGAGTCGCACATCTCGACCAGCGGGCGGCGGAACACCAGGATCCGGTCGGGAAGCATGCCGCTGTGGTTGGCCGCCCGCTCGGTGAGCGCCACGCCCTCGTAGATGCCGAGCAGGTGAGGGTCGTCGGCGGGGGCGTCGTCCTCGACCTGGAGCACCACGTTGCTCACCAGGCCGGCGATCTCGGCGGGCAGCTCGTCGAGGGCCGACTCGACGAGCCGGTCGAAGTCGTCGGGCGCGATCTCCACGGGCATGCGGCCAGCGTAGGCGGGGTGCGGGTGCCGCTCCACACAGAAGGCCGGCCCGGAGCGTGTGCTCCGGACCGGCCTGATGGCGACCCCGACGGGACTCGAACCCGCGGCCTCCGCCGTGACAGGGCGGCGCGCTAACCAAC
>NZ_JBFUMD010000324.1:0-4618 GCF_054049555.1 Nocardioides sp. P5_C9_2 | reverse complement strand
GACCAGGCCGCGGGCCACCGCGACGCCCGCGAGGTCCACGAGGTCGACCGGGTCGCCGGCGACGAACGCCCCGTCGACCGCGACGACACCGGCGGCGAGCAGGGAGGCCCCGCGCTCGGTCACCGCGCGGACCGCGCCGGCATCGAGGGTGACCGAGCCCTTCGGGTCGGTGGCGTGCGCCAGCCACAGCATCCGGGTGGGGCGACGCCCTCCGGTGGCGTGGAAGAGCGTGCCCACCTCGGCGCCGCCCAGGGCCGCCGAGGCCTGGTCGGCGGCGGTGAGCACGACCGGGATGCCGGCACCGGTCGCGATCCTGGCGGCCTCCACCTTGGTGACCATGCCGCCGGTGCCGACGCCCGCGGCCCCGGTCGAGCCGATGGTGACCGCGTCGAGGTCGGCGGCGGAGCGTACGTCGGTGAGCAGGCGCGCGCCCGGCCGGCTCGGCGGGCCGTCGTACAGGCCGTCGACGTCGGAGAGCAGCACCAGCAGGTCCGCGTGCACGAGGTGCGCGACCAGGGCCGCGAGACGGTCGTTGTCACCGAAGCGGATCTCGGAGGTGGCGACCGTGTCGTTCTCGTTGACGATCGGCAGCACGCCGAGCTCGAGGAGCTTGGCGAAGGTCTGGTAGGCGTTGCGGTAGTGCGCACGGCGGGTGACGTCCTCGGCGGTGAGCAGCACCTGACCGGTGACCAGCCCGTGGCGGGCGAACTCCTCCTGGTAGCGGTGCGCCAGCAGCCCCTGGCCCACGCTGGCCGCGGCCTGCTGGGCCGCCAGCGCCTTCGGCCGGCGGGTGAGGCCGAGCGGGGCGAGGCCCGCCGCGATGGCACCGGAGGAGACGAGGACCACCTCGGCACCGCGGGCGCGGGCCGCGGCGAGCACGTCGACGAGCTGGTGGATCCGAACCGGGTCGATCCCGCCGGCGGCGGTGGTCAGCGACGACGAGCCGACCTTGACCACGACCCGACGCGCCCCGGCGACCAGGGCGGCCCGGTCGGTGGGCCCGTCAGTCCTGCTCACTGCCGTCCCAGTCGGGGTCGTCCGACGTGCCGATCTCGTAGGACATCGGGCCGATGCCGGAGCTGGTCACCGTCTGGGGAGCGGTCTTGCTGCGGTCGATGCGGCGGGCCACGTCGGCGCGGGTCTCGGTCTCMGAGCGCTCGGGCATCTGCTCCTGGATGTCCCGACGGCGGGTGGCCGAGGGGCGCTCCTCGCGCAGCCGCTCGTCCTCGCCGCGGCGACCCAGCATCTCGGCGCCGGCCTCGACGCTGGGCTTGAAGTCGAAGACCACCGCGTTGTTCTCGGGACCGATGATGACCGCGTCGCCCTCCTGGGCCCCCAGCGTGACCAGCCGGTCCTCGATGCCGAGCCGGTTGAGCCGGTCGGCGAGGAAGCCCACGGCCTCCTCGTTGCTGAAGTCGGTCTGCCGCACCCAGCGCTCCGGCTTCTCGCCGCGGACGCGCCAGCCCTCGGGCGTCTCGGTGACGGCGAAGTCGCCGCCGCCGTCGACCGACGGGGGCCGGATGACGATGCGCGTCGCCTCGACGACCGGCGTCTCGGTGCGGGAGCGCTGGACGAGGTCGGCCATCGCGTAGGTGAGGGCCGACATGCCGGCGCCGGACGCGGCACTGACCGGGAAGACCCGCAGGCCCCGCTCGGCGAGGTCGTCGAGGACCATGTCGGCGATCTGGCTGCCGTCGGGCACGTCCACCTTGTTGAGAGCGACGAGCCGCGGGCGGTCCTCGAGGCCGCCGTAGCGGGACAGCTCGTTCTCGATGACGTCGAGGTCGTCGAGCGGGTTGCGCCCCGGCTCGATGGTCGCGGTGTCGATGACGTGCACCAGGGCGGCGCAGCGCTCGATGTGGCGCAGGAAGTCGTGGCCCAGGCCGCGACCGTCGGCGGCGCCCTCGATCAGGCCGGGCACGTCKGCGACGGTGAAGGTCACCTCGCCGGCGCGGACGACGCCCAGGTTGGGCACCAGGGTGGTGAACGGGTAGTCGGCGATCTTGGGCCGGGCGCGGGACATCGCTGCGATCAGGCTGGACTTGCCGGCGCTGGGAAAGCCGACCAGGCCGATGTCGGCGACGACCTTGAGCTCGAGGCGTACGTCGATCTCGCCACCGGGCTCGCCGAGGAGCGCGAAGCCGGGCGCCTTGCGCTTGCTGCTCGCCAGCGCCGCGTTGCCCAGCCCGCCGCGACCGCCCTGGGCGATGACCATCTCGGTGCCGGCACCGACCATGTCGCCCAGGACCTCGCCATCGGCGCGCTTGACCAGGGTGCCGTCGGGGACCGGCAGGACCATGTCCGCGCCGTGGGCACCGTTGCGGTGCGCGCCGGCGCCGTGGCCGCCGTGCTCGGCCTGTCGCTTGTTGCTGTGGTGGTAGTCGATGAGCGTGGTGACGTCGGGGTCGACCCTCAGGATCACCGATCCGCCGGGACCACCRTTGCCGCCGTCGGGGCCACCGAGGGGCTTGAACTTCTCACGGTGGACCGATGCGACGCCGTTGCCGCCCCGACCCGCGCTGATGTGCAACGTGACCTGGTCGATGAAGGTCGGGACAGCCATGATTTCGCTCTCAGTAGTCGAGCCCGGTGGTGCGGCTCAGTGGTGGAGAAATGCGTGAAGGGCGTTCCCCAGATCAGGAACGCCCTCCGCGGTGGAATTCAGTGTCGCCGCAGCGTCACTCGCCGGGGACGATGTTGACGACCTTGCGGCCACGCTTGGTGCCGAACTCGACGGCACCGGCCAGCAGCGCGAAGAGGGTGTCGTCGCCGCCACGGCCCACGCCCGAGCCCGGGTGGAAGTGGGTGCCGCGCTGACGCACGATGATCTCACCGGCGTTGACGGTCTGGCCGCCGAAGCGCTTCACACCGAGGCGCTGGCTGTTGGAGTCGCGGCCGTTCTTGGTGGACGCGGCGCCCTTCTTGTGAGCCATGAGTTCAATCCTTCTACGTGGGTGAGGTGCGTGATCGTGGGCGTCGGCCCAGGACAGCAGCGTGGCGGCGAAGCCGACACGCTCGTCCCATTATGCCGACAGGGAGATGTCGGTGACCTTGACCTGGGTGTACTTCTGGCGGTGACCCTGGCGCTTCTTGTAGCCGGTCTTGTTCTTGTACTTCTGGATGATGATCTTCGGGCCCTTGGTGGCACCGAGGATCTCGACGGTGACGGCAGCCTTGTCCAGGCCGGTCGCGGTCACGGTCTCACCGTCGACCACCATCACGACGGGGAGAGTCACGGTGCTGCCGACCGTGTTGGCCTTCAGGTCCATCTTGTCGATCTCGATGACGTCGCCAACAGCAACCTTCTGCTGCTTGCTGCCACTGCGCACAACTGCGTACACGGCGGACTCACTCTCCTCGGGTCTTCATGGATGCCGGGCGGAATCGCCACGGGCAAAGTCAGGTGGCACGCCGAAGCGCACAAGGGGCAACATTACGGGCCGGACGGCGGCAGGGTCAAAACGAGGCCCTGCCGCCCCCGGTCTCCGGCAGCTCAGCGCTTGCGAGCGCCCTTCTTCTTGATCGGGACGTGCTCCACGTGCGGCTCGGAGCCGCCGTCGGGTGCCGACGGGTCCGGTACGGCGCCCGGCTCGAGGTCGGAGGTACCCGGCTCGACCCGGCCCGACTCGGGCAGCGTGCCCGCCACCCCGGACGGCGGACCCGCCGGACGGCTGGCGGAGCGACGACGGGTACGGGTGACGACCCGGGGCCGCTCCGGGGCGGGAGCAGGCTCCTCGGCGGTGTCGACGGCCGACTCCTCGGCGGTGTCGACGGCCGACTCCTCGGCGGTGTCCTCGGCGGGGGCCGCGGGGGCATCCACGACCTCGGYCGCGCCCGGCTCGGGGGACGCCGCCGCAGGGGCCGTGTCGACCGCGGGAACGGTCTCGACGGTGCTGTCCCCGAGGGGTGCGGCCTCGGCCGTGCCGTCCTCGGACGGGGCGTCGGCCCCACCGCGCGAGCGACCTCCGGACCGTCCACCGCGGCGTGAGCCACGACGGTCGGCGCCCTCGGTGGGCGCGGTCCGGTCGTCCTCCGTGCGGGTGTCCTCGGCGCGCGTGTCCTCGGCCTGGTCGCTGGTCATCGGGCTCTCGGACGAGGCTTCCTCGGTGCGGGCATCCTCGTCGGCCTTCTCGGCGCGTGCCATCGCGGCCACGTCCTTCGGCGAGGGGGCGGCCGACTGCTGGCCACCCTGCTGGGCGCCGCCCTGCTGGCCCGACCCACCGTCGCGTCCGCGACCGCGGCCGCGGGAACGACCGGAGCGCTGCGGCTCGTCGTCACCGCCCCGGCCGGGCTCGACGGGCTCGCTCTGCACGACCACGCCACGGCCGTGGCAGTGCTCGCAGTCGTGGCTGAACGACTCCAGGAGGCCGGTGCCGATCCGCTTGCGGGTCATCTGCACCAGGCCCAGCGACGTGACCTCCGCGACCTGGTGGCGGGTGCGGTCGCGCCCCAGGCACTCGACGAGGCGGCGTACGACCAGGTCACGGTTGGACTCCAGGACCATGTCGATGAAGTCGACCACGATGATGCCGCCGATGTCGCGCAGCCGCAGCTGGCGGACGATCTCCTCGGCGGCCTCGAGGTTGTTCTTGGTGACCGTCTCCTCGAGGTTGCCCCC
>NZ_JBFUMD010000323.1:0-4632 GCF_054049555.1 Nocardioides sp. P5_C9_2 | reverse complement strand
AGGATGTAGACGTCACCCTTCTCGGCCATCTGGGTGGCCAGCTTGAGGCGCTGGCGCTCGCCGCCGGACAGAGTGGTGAGGGGTTGTCCCAGGCTCAGGTAGCCGAGCCCCACGTCGCGGAGCCGGGCGAGGACCTTGTGCGCCGCGGGGGTCTTCGCCTCGCCGTCGCCGAAGAACTCCTCCGCCTCGGTGACCGACATCGCGAGCACCTGGGCGATGTCCTTGCCGCCGAGTGTGTACTCGAGGACCGAGGCCTGGAAGCGCCGGCCCTCGCACTCCTCGCAGGGTGACTCGACCGTCGCCATCACGCCGAGCTCGGTGTAGATCACGCCGGCGCCGTTGCAGGTCGGGCAGGCGCCCTCCGAGTTGGAGCTGAAGAGCGCCGGCTTGACCCCGTTGGCCTTGGCGAAGGCCTTGCGGATCGGCTCCAGGAGCCCGGTGTACGTCGCGGGGTTGCTGCGCCGCGACCCCTTGATCGCGCCCTGGTCGACGACCACCACCCCGTCCCGACCGGCGACCGACCCGTGGATCAGGGAGCTCTTGCCCGAGCCGGCGACCCCGGTGACGACGCACAGCACCCCGAGCGGGATGTCGACGCTGACGTCGTTGAGGTTGTGGGTGGAGGCTCCCTCGACGGACAGCTGCCCGGACGGGGTGCGCAGGGCGTCCTTGAGCGTGGCCCGGTCGTCGAGGTGGCGCCCCGTGGTCGTGTCACTGCCCCGCAACGCCTCGACGCTGCCCTCGAAGCAGACCTCGCCCCCGGCCGTGCCGGCGGCGGGACCCAGGTCGACGACGTGGTCGGCGATGGCGATCGTCTCCGGCTTGTGCTCCACCACGAGGACGGTGTTGCCCTTGTCGCGCAGCTGGAGGAGCAGCTGGTTCATCCGCTCGATGTCGTGCGGGTGCAGCCCGATCGTGGGCTCGTCGAAGACGTAGGTGACGTCGGTGAGCGACGAGCCGAGGTGGCGGATCATCTTGGTGCGCTGGGCCTCTCCCCCGGAGAGGGTGCCCGCGGGCCGGTCGAGCGAGAGGTAGCCGAGACCGATCTCGGTGAACGAGTCCAGCAGGTGCTGAAGCCCCTTGAGCAGCGGCGCCACCGATGGCTCCTCGAGCTCGCGGACCCACTCGGCCAGGTCGCTGATCTGCATCTGGCAGAGCTCGGCGATGTTCTTGCCCTCGACCCTGGACGAGAGGGCCTCGCGGGTCAGCCGGGTCCCGTCGCACTCCGGGCAGGTCTGGAAGGTGACCGCACGCTCGACGAAGCGGCGTACGTGCGGCTGCATCGCCTCGGGGTCCTTCGACAGCATCGACTTCTGGATCTTGGGGATGATCCCGTCGAAGGTGAGGTTGATGCCCTCGACCTTGATCTTGGTCGGCTCGGCGTAGAGCATCGTGTCGAGCTGCTTCTTGGTGAACGACGAGATGGGCTTGTCCATCGGCAGCCCGACGCCCTCGAAGAGCCGCCCGTACCACCCGTCCATCGAGTAGCCCGGGATCGTCAGGGCGCCCTCGGACAGGGACAAGCTGTCGTCGTACAGCGCGGTCAGGTCGATGTCGTTGACCGTGCCCATCCCCTCGCAGCGCGGGCACATGCCGCCGAGGTAGACGGCGTCCTTGACCACCTTCTTCTCGGTGCGGCCGGCCTTCTCGGTGCTCATCACGCCGCCGGCACGGCGCGTGGGCACGTTGAAGGAGTACGCCGTGGGCGGTCCGACGTGGGGGGTGCCGAGGCGGCTGAAGAGGATGCGCAGCATCGCGTTGGCGTCGGTCGCGGTGCCGACCGTCGAGCGCGGGTTGGCGCCCATCCGCTCCTGGTCGACGATGATCGCCGTCGTGAGCCCCTCCAGGTAGTCGACCTCGGGCCGTGCCAGGCTGGGCATGAAGCCCTGCACGAAGGCGCTGTAGGTCTCGTTGATCATCCGCTGCGACTCCGCCGCGATGGTCGCGAAGACCAAGGAGCTCTTGCCCGAGCCGGAGACGCCGGTGAAGACCGTCAGGCGTCGCTTGGGCAGCTCGACGCTGATGTCCTTGAGGTTGTTCTCCCGCGCGCCCTGCACACGGATCAGGTCGTGGCTGTCGGCTGCGTGCGCCCCGGTCGTGGTCATGTGTGTCCCTCCGTACGACCGCCCCCGCGGTCACCCTCGCATGTGGGTCGATCCAACCAGACCCCGCGGACAGCCGCAGTCCACGGCGGCCGTCCCGTCGTCGGGGGCGGCCCCGGGCCCCCTACCCTCCACGCATGAGCCGTACGACGACCGCGACCGGCACGTCGCACGCCGTCGTGGCCGGCATCGTGACCGCGCTCGTCGGCTTCACCTCCTCCTTCGCCGTGCTCCTGACCGGGCTGACCGCCGTGGGTGCGTCGCCGCAGCAGGCGGCGTCGGGACTCGCCGTCCTGTCGGTGACCATGGGCCTGGGCTGCGTCGTCCTGTCGCTGCGGCACCGGATCCCGGTGACCATGGCGTGGTCGACGCCGGGTGCGGCCCTGCTGGCGGGGGCCGCCGTGCCCACGACGGGCTGGGCCGGGGCGGTCGGTGCGTTCGGGTTCGCCGGGGTGCTCTACCTGCTCACCGCCGTCGTGAAGCCGCTCGGCACCTGGGTCGGCCGGATCCCGCCGGCCATCGCCAGCGGCATGCTGGCCGGGGTGCTGCTCACCCTGTGCGTGGCCCCGTTCCGGGCGCTCGCCGAGGAGCCGGCGGCCATCGCCCCGGTGCTGGTCACCTGGCTGGTCCTGCTGCGGGTGGCGCGACGCTGGGCCGTCCCCGGGGCGCTCGTGACCGCCGGCGTGGTCATCGCCGTCGCCGGTCGCCCCCTCCCGGACGGCTCGTTGCTCCCGGCGCTGACGTGGACCACCCCGGCGCTCGACCTGGGAGCCGTGGTGGCGCTGGGCCTGACCCTCTACCTGGTCACCATGACCGGGCAGAACATCCCGGGGGTCGCGGTGCTGGAGTCCTTCGGCTACCGCGCTCCCCTGCGTCAGGCGCTCGGCTGGGCGGGGGTCGCGACGGTCGCGACCGCACCGGCCGGTGGCTACAGCATCAACCTGGCCGCGATCTCCGCCGCGCTCGCGGCCGGACCCGAGGCGGGCCCGGACCGGGAGCGCAGGTGGGTCGCCGGGGTCGCCTGCGGGGCGTCGTACCTGTGTCTCGCGCCGCTGTCCGTGCTGGTCACCTCGCTCAGCGAGGCCGCCCCGCCCGGCGTCATCACCGCCGTCGCGGGTGTCGCGCTGATCGGCACCTTCGCCGCCGCTGCGACGTCCGCGCTGTCGCGACCCGAGCACCGCGAGGCGGGGGCCGTCACGTTCCTCGTGGCCGCGTCGGGGCTCTCGTTCGCGGGGGTCAGCCCCGCGTTCTGGGCGCTCGTGGTCGGCGGGCTGGTCCTGGTCGTCACGACCGCGGGCCGGCCCGCCTCCTCGGGGTGAGCCGGGTCCCCGCCGTCGGTGACAGGCTCGGGCCATGACAACCCACGAGGACCAGCTCGGCACCGTCACCGAGATCATGCGCGAGACCCGGATCGCGGTGCTGACCCACCACGCTCCCGACGGTGCGCTGGTGTCGCTGCCCATGGGCACCCAGGACTTCGAGACGCCGTCGACGGTGTGGTTCATCACCGAGCGGGACACCCACAAGGTGCACGCCATCACCGCCGACCCGCGCGTCAACGTCTCCTACGCGAGCAAGGCGGGCTGGGTGTCGCTCAGCGGCACCGCCCGCGTCAACGAGGACCGCGACAAGCTGCGCGAGCTGTGGGACGCCTCGGCCGGCATCTTCATGTCGGGAGGCCCCGACGACCCCGAGAACGTGCTGCTCGAGGTCACCGGCGCGACCGCGGAGTACTGGGAGTCCCCCGGCAAGGTCTCGACGATGATCGGCCTGGCCAAGGGGCTGCTCAGCGACGCCGAGCCCGACCTCGGCGACAACGCCACCGTCACCCTCTGACGGCGGCGCCCGTCCGGCGTACAGACGTCGGCGCACGAACCTCCGAACGGGTGAGGGACCCCGCCCGGGATGACCAGCCGGCATGGTCCCAACGGGCCATCTTCATACCGCATTCGGCGTGTTCGCACGAGATCTCGTCAGGAACCGGGCACCCGCGTGTCACGGTGATGGGACGCCAGCAACGAAGCCAGGAGCAGGACCATGTGGGACACCGTCGACACCAGCGGAACACATCTCTCGCACGACATGTTGTGCACCGGGTGCGGCCACGCGGTCCACAGCTACCTGCCCTGCTCGGACGCCTGCGCCTGCGCCCACGGACGCGTGCTCGCGGGTGCCGGACGCGCACGCTGACCTGCTGGACCGCGCCGCGGCGCGAGAGTCCTACTCGCCCAGGGTGTAGTCGGCGACCTTGGTCAGCTGCGGCGCTCCGTGGTCCCCGTCGACGACCTTCCCGCTGACCCACCACATGCGCAGCGACGTCGGTGCCAGCTCCAGGAACGCGAGGTTGTTGTCGAACCACGGCCCCTCGGCGTACGTCCACGTGATCGGGCTGGTGGGCACCTTGGTGGATCGGGAGGCAAGGCGGCCGAGCGGTCCGGCGACGCCGTAGCTGAGCACGGCCGTCGCGAAGCGCATGTTGCGCGACAGCGGGTTGCGGATCGGGGAGCAGACCGCCTGGATGAGGTGGCTC
>NZ_JBFUMD010000322.1:0-4633 GCF_054049555.1 Nocardioides sp. P5_C9_2 | reverse complement strand
GTCCTGTCCGGCTCGTTCGCGGGCAAYGTCGCGCTCGACCACGAGGACCGCGACGTCGAGCCCGCCATCGCCACCGCGCGTCTGGGCCGCGACGTCGAGGAGGCCGGGGGCGCCGACGCGCTCGTAGGCCATCGCGGCGTGCGGCTCTCCGGCGGCCAGGTGCAGCGGCTCGCCCTGGCCAGGGCACTGGCGTGCGGCGCCGACCTCCTGCTCGCCGACGACGTCTCCTCCGCCCTGGACGCGACGACCGAGGTCGAGCTGTGGGCGTCGCTGCGCGACGGCGGTGCGACCGTGGTCGGTGCGACCAGCAAGGCCGCCGCCCTGGCACAGGCCGACCGAGTGGTGGTCCTGGTCGACGGCCGGGTCTGCGACGAGGGTCCGTGGAGCGAGCTCGCGGACAGCTGGCGGCACCTGGCCGGCTGAGCCGTCCGGTCGGTCAGGGCCGCTTGGTCGCCATGATTGGGTGGGGGCATGCGAGCGGTGATCGCCGGTGCGTCCGGTTTCCTGGGTACCCACCTGACCCATCACCTGCGGGCGCAGGGCCACGAGGTGATCCACCTCGTACGTCGTCCGGCGCAGTCCTCGCTGGAGTCGCGCTGGGACCCGTACGCCGGTGAGCTCGACCAAGCCGTCATCGATCGCGCCGACGTCGTCGTCAACCTGGCCGGGGTCAGCATCGCCGGCAACCCCCACTCCAGGCCCCGCGCCGAGGCGGTCCTCTCCAGCCGGGTCACCACGACCAAGGCGCTCGCGGACGCGATCGCGGGGGCACCCCGCCCGCCCGCGTTCCTGGCCGGCAACGGCATCTCCTACTACGGCGACCATGGTGCCGACGCGCTGACCGAGGCGTCCGACTCCCGCGGCGACGCCATGCTCACCCAGGTCACCCGGGAGTGGCAGTCGGCGACCTCGCCCGCCGAGCAGGCCGGTGCCCGGGTCTGCATCCTGCGCACGTCACCGGTCATGGACCGACGCTCGTCGCCGCTGCGGGAGCTGACCCGCCTCTTCAAGCTCGGGCTGGGCGCACGGCTGGGGTCGGGCACGCAGTACTTCCCGATGATCTCGCTGCGCGACTGGGTCGCGTCGGTCGCGTTCCTCGCCGGCTCCGGCGACGTGTCCGGCGCCTTCAACCTGTGCGCCCCGCGGACTCCCACCAACGCCGAGTTCACCCGCGCCCTTGCCGAGGCCGTCCACCGGCCCGCCTTCTTCGTCGCTCCGTCGCCGGTCCTCAAGGTCGCCGCCGGCCGGATGGCCCCCGAGCTCCTCGGCTCGGTCAATGCCCGTCCCGCCGCTCTCGAGCGGGCTGGCTACGACTTCGAGGACGAGGACGTCACCGCGGTGCTTGCCGCGGGTCTCGCCTGACGGTGTCGGTGGCGATCCCGTCGCTCCTGGCCCGCCACGGCAGGAGCACGGCGCTCGAGAGCAGCAGGATCGCCGCCGCGGTGAGGGCGAAGCGGGTGCTCGTCGTGACGGCGAGGAGCCCTCCGGCGATGATGAACAGGGGCTGGAACGACCTCGAGCTGATCGACCACGCCGTCACCACACGCGACATGTGGGTGTCGGCGGTCGCCCGCATCCGGTAGGTGACGAACGTCGGGTTGAAGACGCCGGCGCTGAAGAGCAGCAGGAAGTCGGCAACGATGATGACGACCAGGCCCGTCGTGCCCGGCGGGGCCAGCGGGATGAGCCCGAGCCAGAGGGTGCGCAGGACGCCGAAGGTGAGCAGGACCGACCGGTCACCGAAGCGTCTCGTCAGTCGTCCGGTGCAGAGCGATCCCGCGATCCCGCCCAGTCCGGGAATGCCGAGAGCCAGGGAGTACTGCCAGGGATCCAGCCCGAGATCGCGCAACATGAACACCGTCATCAGCGGCGCGGCCATCATGATGCAGCCCCCGAAGATCACCGAGTTCCAGAACAGAGCGGCAAGGCCGGGGTGGGCGAAGATGTGGCGCCATCCGGTGGTCACGTCCCTGAGCCAGTGGTGGTCCGGAGCCACCACCGGTGGTGACGGTTCCGGGGAACGGATCCTGCGCACTCCCGCGGCCGAGAGCAGAAAGCTCACGGCGTCGATCGCCAGGGTTGCGGTGGCGCCGAGCCACGTGATGATCAGGCCGCCGATGGGCGGTCCGGCACTGGTCGCGGTCCAGAACGTCGTCTCGAACCGGCTGTTCGCCTCGAGGCGTTGCCCCGCAGGGACGAGCGCCTTGAGATGGGCTCCGCTGGCCGCGTTGAAGACGATGTTGCCGGTGGTCTGGACGACGCCGACGACGCACAGCTGTGCGTAGCCGAGCGCCCCGAGGGCCGCCGCAAGTGGAACGCTGCCCAAGGCCGCGAAACGCGCCAGGTCGGCAACGATCATGACGGGACGCTTGGCGCGGAACTCGATCAGTGATCCGAGCGGCAAGGCGATGGCCGCGCTGGCGAGCCCGGAGAGCGCCGCCAGGAAGGTCACCTGGAGGGTCGATGCGTGCAACACGAGCACCGCGATCAGCGGCAGCGCCCCCGAGGCCAGCGCACTACCGACCTCACTCACCGAGTACGCCGCCCAGAGGCGGTGGAAGTCCCGACCGAGTCCCTGACGGACGGCGCCGCGCGACGGGGAGGTGACACTCACCCACCGACCCTAGGTCTGCTCCCGGACACGACGACCCTGCCGCGCCGCGGTCGCTGACATCATGCGGACGTGCCCTCCGACCGTGCCCCTTCCTGGGACCAGCTCGCCAGTCACGTGGTTACGCTGCGGCGTCCATCGCTCATCGCGGTCGACGGCGTGGACGGATCCGGCAAGACGACGTTCGCCGGTCGACTCGCGGCGGCGATCGCGGACGCCGGACGACCGGCGCTCATCGTGCACGAGGACGACTTCCTCGCTCCGCGGGAGGTCCGCCACCGGCGCGGTCGACACTCACCGGAAGGCTTCTTCCGCGACTCCTACGATCTCGATGCCCTGATCCGACACGTCCTGGACCCGCTCCGGCCCGGCGGCAACCGGCGCGTTCGGCGCAGGTTCTTCGACCACCGCGCCGATGCCGCGCTCGATCCGCYGGACGAGCACGTCCCTCCCGAGACAGTGGTCGTCGTCGAGGGGATGTTCCTGCACCGCGACGAGCTCGCCGACCGCTGGGACTGGTCGGTGTTCCTCGACGTGCCGTTCACGGAGACCGCTCGCCGAATGGCCGAACGGGACGGCAGCCACCCGGACCCGGAGCACCCGTCGATGCGCCGGTACGTCGAAGGGCAACGGCTCTACCTCGCCCAGTGCCGACCTCATCGTCGCGCCACGGTCGTGCTGGACAACACAGGACCATCGCACTACCCGTAGTCGTCTCCCTCCGACCAGCCATCTCCTCTCCGCCGCATGACCACCCGGTCCTACCTGCGTCGGTGGAACCGGAGGTCGCCGTTGGGGAGTCGGTCGTGGAGGTAGCGGTCGTCGTGGGCGCGGTGGTGATGGTGGGAGCAGAGGAGGACGCCGTCGGCGAGGTCGGTCTTGCCGCCTTGACTCCATGGGGTCAGGTGGTGTGCTTCGCACCAGGCTGCGGGGATGTCGCAGCCTTCGGCGCGGCAGCCTCCGTCGCGCAGGCCCATGGCCCTGCGCTGGGCGGCCTGATACAGGCGTTGGGAGCGGCCGAGGTCGAGGACCTCGGACTTGCCGCCGAGGACGGCGGGGATGATCTTCGCGGTGCAGGCGAGGCGGCGGGCTTCGGCGGCGGTGATCCGSTGGCCGGTGTCGGTGGTSGCGACTCCGAGKCCGGTSTTCAGSGCTTCGAGGTCCATCGTGAYGACCACGCWGGTGGCGGTGCCRCCGTGGCGGGGCAGCTTCGTGGGGTCGAGGTGCTCGAGSARCGCGCARAACGCGTGGCCGAGGCGGGTGGMGTACGGCACGTTCGAGGGCGCATCGGTCCCACCTGTGACGTTGGGGCCGCCGGTGCCGTCGGGGGCGCCGGGGCCTCCGGCCTTGTCGGTCTCACCGTTCTTGCGGGGGTTGGTCCACGCGTGCAGGTACGTCAGCAACCGGCCGGCGGTGGCGTCGGGGACCCGGATCCGGATGCTGGTGGTCCCGTCGCCGTGCGACCTGGTGGTCAGCGACGTGGTCTTGCGGGCGCGGCGTTCCTCGTCCTCGAGTCGCTTGCGTTCCTGGTCCTCGCCGACCTCAGGGGCCACGACGTCCAGGATCCGGCTCCCCAGGACCCGCAGCTCGTGGGGGGTGAAGGTCGCGGCGTGCTCGACCAGCACCCGCTCCGCCCTGGCCACGATGTCGGTCGGGGTGTCGTCGGGGAGGTCGTCCAACGCGCGGGCGATCACGTCGGCCTGCGCGGTCGACACCTCCCCACTCGCATGCCCCTCGGCCAGCAGGGTCCACGACCGCTCCAGCGAGCGGGCCAACGTCAGGTCGCGGCGGGCCGGGCCACGGTCGCAGTGCACGGTCCGGGCGAACCACGCCGCGACGTCGCGGTCGCCGGCCTCYTCGGCGACGTCGTCGGCGACCGCCAGCAACCGCARCCGGGTCGACGTCACTCGCGACTCCAGGCGCGCCAGCTCGACCAGMGCGGTCGCCTTCTCGGCGGGTGCGAGGTAGAGGAGCTCGACGCCGGCGACCTTGTCCAGGGCTGCTGAGATCGCGTCGACGGCG
>NZ_JBFUMD010000321.1:0-4641 GCF_054049555.1 Nocardioides sp. P5_C9_2 | reverse complement strand
GCAGCCAGGTCAGCTCGTGCTCGAAGATCTCGGCGTCGCCGTCGGTCTTGAAGTAGCCGTGCTCGACGCCGGCCTTGGTGTAGGTCTTCACGACCCGGTCGATGAGCTGCTTGAGGCTCCACTCGCGTACGTCGGTGCCGACGGCGCCGCGGAAGTACTTGCTGGTGACGATCGTGGAGGCGTTGACCGACCAGAAGTCGGGGAACTCCACGCCGCGCTGCTCGAAGACGGTCTCGCCGGTCTTCCAGTTGGTCTGGACGACGTCGCGACGCTCCCAGGTGATGGCGTCGTACGGGTGCGTGCCAGCGGTGCTGAACACCCGTTCGAGGGTCAGGCCCTTGCCCTTTGCAGCGCCCTTGGCGCGGCTGCTCACCGTCTCGGTCATGGGTTCTCCTCGTGATCCCTCGTGATGGTCAATCGTCTTCAGCAGGACTGCCCTGCTGTGAGTGGTGCGCCCGGCACGCCGCTTCCCCACGACGTGCCGGGCAGTCTGTGTCAGCCCGTGGGGGCCGAATGGCGCTCCATGCGGAGCATCTCGATCTCCGCCTCGAAGTCCTCCGCGCTCTGGAAGGCGCGGTAGACGGAGGCGAAGCGGAGGTAGGCGACCTCGTCGAGCTCGCGCAGCGGGCTCAGGATCGCGAGACCCACCTCGTGGGCGGGGATCTCGGCCTGCCCGCTGAGGCGCAGGGCGTCCTCGACGGCCTGGCCCAGGCAGGCGAGCTGGTCCTCGGTGACCGGGCGGCCCTTGCACGCCTTGCGGACGCCGGCGATCGCCTTGTCCCGCGTGAAGGGCTCGGTCGCGCCGGAGCGCTTCTGGACGACCAGCTGCATCTGCTCGACGGTGGTGAACCGCTTGGCGCAGTCGTTGCACGTGCGACGGCGGCGGATCGAACTGCCGTCGTCGGCGACGCGGGAGTCGAGCACACGGGTGTCGGTGTTGCGGCAGTAAGGACAGTGCATGTGCGGGCCTCCCTTCCTCGCTCGTCCAGTCGGGTCCCGGGCGCGACTCGAACACCCTCTCGGGGTGTCAACGCCTGTGGACCAGCCGGTGATTCCTGTGGACAAGTAGCCTCTGGCTGTGAGGTCCGCACCCGGTCCCTGTGGACTAGATGTGGAGAACCACAACGGTGTAACTACTAGATGTAGTGGTAACCGTACGTCGGCGCGGGGACGTTGGCAAGTGGTTCGAAATGATCATCCGGGGCGGGGCGGAGGGTGCGGGTAAAACCGCAGGTCAGTGCCTCCGACAGCCCTGATCTCGGTCCACGGATGGCCCGTTCGGGCGGCGTGTCGAGGGTCTCTTCGGGACCGTTCGGTCACGTCGCCTCCGCGCATCGGACACAATGCTCCTGTGGCATCTCCGGGGAAGCGCGCAGGGGCGAGACGAGGCGCTCGTCAGCGCTCCGGGATCAACAAGGTCGCCCTCGCCCTGGCCGCCGGGATCACGCTGTGCGTGGTCGCCTGGGGCTACCTCGTCTACCTGGCCATCGACTTCGGTACGTCGGCGCGCAGCGGGCAGTCGAGCTCGTGGGCGTTCCTCGCGCTGGCGTCGCTCGGCGCGGTCGCGTGCCTGTTCACCGGGCTGATGCTCATCGCTCGACTGCTGCGCGCCCTGGGGATCACGTCGGCGCCCGACGAGCCGTCCGAGCCCGCTGCCCCGCGGGTCGCGGGTGGGCGTCGCGCGGCTCGCTGAGCCGTCCCCCTCATCGCGTCCGGAAGAAGCGGATCGTGTACGTCGCGACCTGGTCCGGCACGCCGTCCACGACGATCCCGCTGACGGTGACCTCCGCCGTACCGACCGGTCCGCTCGACCACGAGCGGCTCGGCATCTCCCACACCAGGGTGGGCTTGCCGGGGGCGGGGTCGGGGGTGCGGAGCCTGATGCCCGCGACGGGCTCGCCCTCGAAGGCGACACTCACCGTGGCCCGCGAGAAGTCCGTGTCGTCCGCACCCGAGCCGAGCGACCAGCGTCCGCGGGGGTCGAGGCGGGACGGGAACCAGCCGGCCGTCGGCCACGAGACCCATTCCGGGTTGGGCATCGTCTCGGCGAAAGGCGTACCGAAGAGGTGGGTGACGTTGGTGCGCGCGGTTCCGGCGATGCCGACGGAGGCCAGGTAGGGGTAGAGGAGCCAACGACGGTGGCCGACTCGCTGGTTGCCGCCGCCCCAGTCGTCGAGGTAGGCCTCGATCTTGTCGCTGTTGCTCTCGCCGGGCGTGCCCTCGTAGAGGTTGGACTCCCCCGCGGCGTCGTGTCCCTGGCGCGTCCAGCACGGCCAGTCCTCCGGTGGGTCATGGCTGACGGCGTGGTTGGCGGTCATGATCAGCGCCGCTGCCTGGGCGGCGGGGACGACCTTGGGGTCGAGTCGCACGGGGTCCAGTCCGGCCATCCTTCGCGCGAAGTTGATGGCGTCCAGCTGCCTCCTCGTCGAGCGGTCGGCCAACCGGCCGGGGACGCAGCCGGCGACGCTGCCGCCGATCCACCGTGGCCTGGACTCCTCGCCTCGCGCCCAGAGGCGCCGATAGGCGTCGCGGACGCTGGACCGGCTCGAGGTGTCGATCGCGGTCTGCGCGGAACTGGCTGGTAGGTGCCCTGCCTGGGTAGTGCCATGGCCGAGGGCCGGGCTCGTCGGGAGCGGGAGTGCCAGCGGGAGCGGGAGCGCCAGCTGGAGCGGGACCGCCAGGGCGAGCGGCACGACCAGGGCAGCGAGCGTGCGGGGTACGCGCATGGTCGGCCTCTCGGCGGTGGGGGTGGCGAGAACGTACTCCTCCGCGCTCTCCTCCGTCGT
Source organism: Nocardioides sp. P5_C9_2 (assembly GCF_054049555.1). Taxonomy (NCBI): domain Bacteria; kingdom Bacillati; phylum Actinomycetota; class Actinomycetes; order Propionibacteriales; family Nocardioidaceae; genus Nocardioides; species Nocardioides sp. P5_C9_2. The sequence goes on along the minus strand of NZ_JBFUMD010000321.1, from coordinate 1,855 downwards.
CCACAGGCGCCGAAGTGGGGGTCGAACTCCCGCCACGAGTCCCCTAGTTTGGATGCGTCGGCCGTGCGGGGGCATGGATCCGATGCTCTCGGGAAGAAGGTCTCCATGAATCCTGGTCGTGTACGCCGCTCGCTCGCGGCCGCGTGCGTCCTTCCGTTGCTGCTCGCGGGGTGCTCGGAGGACGAGCCGACGCCGCAAATCCCGGATCCGACGGCTTCGCCGTCGGCGGTGGAGACGGACACCGGGCCGGTGGAGCCGACGCTTCCGCCTGAGGCGGAGGGGGATGGCAAGGAGGCTGCGGAAGCGTTCGTGGGGCACTACTTCGACTACATCAATTACGCGCAGACCACCGGCGACGTGGAAGGACTCCTCGCACTCGGCCTCGCGTCCTGTAACGCTTGCCGCGGCGGCGTCGAGTTCATCAGCAAGATCTACAAGCGTGGCGGCAGCAACGAAGGGGGCGACTACTCGGTCCTCTCATCTGACGTGACTGGCCGACGCCAAGTGACAGCCAGGGTTGCCTACTTCTATCTCGACGTCGTGGCCGAACACACACGCCAAGTGGTCTCGGGAGCCGGCGACCTTGACCGGACCTACGAGGCCGGACAGGCGACTTGGCGGTTCCAGGTAGTGACCGGACCTCGTGGACTACGCATTTCGGAGTGGAGTGCAAAATGATTCGGACCCTGCCACTGATGATCGGGTTCGTTCTGAGCCTCCTCACTGGGACACCTCCGGCGACCGCAGGCGAGACATCCCCGCCCGAACCCACTGGTGAAGCTTCTGTCGGAACCACCACTGATGGGCCAGGCGGATTCGGCGCATCAGGTACTGACCAAAGCCCGCAGGGCTCGTCAGAAGGCGAAGGGCAGGAGACTGGCGCAGGCGGCACCGAAAGCGCGCTAGCTACGTCCCCCGATGTCATCTGGAAGCTCGGCGATCTATCCTGCGACACCTACAGCGGAGTGGGCTGTGTGACGCCTAACCGCTGCCCTGATGACTCAGTGCCTCGGACGTGGACGATGATCGATGCCGCCACCGGGGAGCCACTCGGCACTTACGACCAGTGCCCCGAAGACCCGCCGCCTACGGCGGAGACGACTCCCACCGCAACGGTCGACATCCCCGCCGAGGTCCTGAAGGCGTTCGAGAAGGTCACCCTCCCCGAGTCCGCCATCAACGTGCAGCCGCCGGGCGGCGAGACCTTGGTCAATCTCCCGACAATCCTGTCCACCAGCGCGGCACGTCACCAGATCCCGGTGCATCTCGACCGGGTCAACATCGACGTACTGCTCGAGGTGTGGCCCAGCCAGTTCGTGTGGCAGCACGGCGACGAGACCAGTCAGACGACGAGTACTCCCGGCAAGGCATGGACGGAGGGCGCCGACATGGCCGACCTCATCACCCACACCTATGCCAAGACCTCCGAAGGCTTGGACCTGAGTGTCGACACCACCTGGTCCGCCCAGTTCAAGGTCGTGGGCGAACCCGACTGGCGTCCTGTGGACGGGACCGTGACGATCGCCGGCGCCCCCGTCAGCGTCGCCGTCCTCGAGGCCAAGCCGCAGCTCGTCCACTGACTCGGACCGAACCGGCAACGGGGATGACTGAAGTGCCCCGCGGTCGGACCCCTGCGGGGAGCACCAGACCTCCGCTGGAACTTGAGTCACCCGGTGACTCAGGTCGCAGCTCGCGCAGTACCGACCGCCAGGGCCGCTGAAAACCCCGGAGACGGCCCTCATCGACCCGCTCATCCCTGTCCGCCCGGTCCCGCCAGCCGACAGCGGCGCCTGTGGTCCGCCGGGTGGACCAGCCGGGCCGCCATCCAGGCTGACCCCGGTCAGCACGGCACCAG
>NZ_JBFUMD010000320.1:0-4642 GCF_054049555.1 Nocardioides sp. P5_C9_2 | reverse complement strand
CTCCAAGGAGGCCGCGGTGATGATCCTCACCGACGACAACTTCGCCACGATCGTGGGCGCTGTGTCCTACGGGCGCACGCTCTACGACAACCTCGTGAAGTACCTCCGCTTCCAGATGTCCACGCTGGTGGCCTACATCGCGATCTTCATCGTCGCCGGCGTCCTGGACGTCGCCGGAGGCGTGCCGCTGAACCCGCTGCAGATCCTGTGGCTCAACATGGTGATCGACATCCCCATCGCCATCGCCCTGGGGTTCGACCAGGCCACGAAGGGCCTGATGGCACGGCCGCCCCGCCCGGTCGAGGCGCCCGTCCTGTCCCGCGCGAACTGGGTCCGACTCTGCATCCAGGGCGCCATCATGACGGTCGGCTCGCTCGTCGCCTACCAGATCGGGGACGACCTCGACGGTGCCCTGGTCGCTGCCACGATGCTGCTCACCACGCTGTCGATCTTCCACGTGGTCGCCGGCCTCCTGTCGCGGGACCAGCTCGGCACGATCTTCGACCGGGACGCACTGCCGGGCCTGGCCCAGCTCCGCCGCTACGGCATCGCGGTCCTGGCGATCGTCGCCATCACCACCATCGACCTCCTGGAGAGGATCTTCGGCACCACCGAGCTCGACGGCACCCAGTGGGGAATCTGTCTCGCCATCGCGGCGAGCCTGCTGGTCGTCGAGGAGGCCATCAAGTTCTTCCTGCGCCGTCGCGAGGGCGGCGTACAGGCGGCGCCGACCGCGCCGACACCCGTGACGGTTCCCCACACCGTCTGACCCGGAATCGAGGAGTCACATGTCGTTCAACCTGCGCAACCGCAGCTTCCTCAAGGAGCTCGACTTCACCCCCGACGAGCTGAGGTTCCTCCTCAAGCTGTCCGCGGACCTGAAGGCAGCCAAGTACGGCGGCTACGAGGTGCCTCGCCTGGAAGGCAAGGACATCGCGCTCATCTTCCAGAAGACCTCGACGCGCACCCGGACCGCCTTCGAGGTGGCGGCCAAGGACCAGGGAGCGCACACCACCTACCTCGACCCGGGCGGCTCCCAGATCGGTCACAAGGAGTCCATGAAGGACACGGCCCGCGTGCTGGGACGCACCTTCGACGGCATCGAGTACCGGGGCTTCTCCCAGAAGGACGTGGAGATCCTGGCCGAGTTCGCCGGGGTGCCGGTGTGGAACGGGCTCACCGACGAGTTCCACCCCACCCAGATCCTGGCCGACATGCTCACCATGACCGAGCACAGCGACAAGAGCCTCACCGACATCGCGTACTGCTACCTCGGCGACGCCCGCAACAACATGGGCAACTCGCTGATGGTCGGCGGCTGCAAGCTCGGCATGGACGTCCGTCTCTGCGCGCCCCAGCACCTGTGGCCGTCCGACGACCTGGTCAAGACCTGCCGGGAGATCGCGGAGTCCACCGGCGCCCGGCTCACCCTCACCGCCGATGTGGACGAGGGCGTCTCCGGCGTCGACTTCCTCTACACCGACGTCTGGGTCTCCATGGGCGAGGAGAAGAGCGTGTGGAAGGAGCGGATCGAGCTGCTCGGTCCCTACCAGGTGAACGCCGACGTCGTCGAGCGCACCGGGAACCGCAAGGTCAAGTTCCTGCACTGCCTGCCCGCGTTCCACAACCGGGACACCAAGGTGGGGGAGGAGATCTTCCAGACCTACGGCCTCGACGGACTCGAGGTCACCGACGAGGTGTTCGAGTCCGAGCACTCCATCGTCTTCGACCAGGCCGAGAACCGGCTGCACACCATCAAGGCCGTCATGGTCGCCACCCTCGGGTCCTGAGGCGGGCGTCGTGCGCGTGGTCGTGGCACTCGGGGGAAATGCCCTGCTGAAGCGTGGCGAGCCGATGACGGCGGAGCGGCAGCGGGACAACGTGCGGGTGGCGGCTCCGGCGCTCGCGGCGATCGCCAGCCGGCACGAGCTGGTGCTGTCGCACGGGAACGGTCCCCAGGTCGGGCTGCTGGCCCTGCAGGCTGCGTCGTACGCCGAGGTGGAGCCGTATCCGCTGGACGTCCTCGGAGCCCAGTCCGAGGGGATGATCGGCTACGTCCTGGAGCAGGAGCTCGGCAACCAGATGCCGGTCGACGCCCCGCTCGCGACCATCCTGACGATGGTCGAGGTCGATCCGGCCGATCCCGCGTTCACCGACCCCACCAAGTTCGTCGGCCCGATCTACGRCAAGGAGCAGGCCGACCGGCTGATCGCCGAGAAGGCGTGGACGTTCAAGCAGGACGGGGAGGCCTGGCGGCGGGTCGTGCCTTCCCCCGAGCCGCGCCGCATCTTCGAGATCCGGCCGATCCGCTGGCTCCTGGACAACGGAGCGGTGGTCATCTGTGCCGGCGGCGGCGGCGTGCCGACCATGTTCCTGCCCGCCGCGGAGAACCGGCTCGTCGGGGTCGAGGCCGTCATCGACAAGGATCTCGCCAGCCAGCTGCTCGCCCGTGAGGTGGAGGCCGACCTGTTCGTGATGGTCACGGACGTCGACGGCGTGTACGCCGACTGGGGGACGCCGCAGCAGCGCCACCTCGACCGGGTGACTCCCCAGGAGCTGCGTGGACAACCGTTCGCGGCCGGCTCGATGGGACCCAAGGTCGACGCGGCCGCTCGGTTCGTCGAGGCCACAGGCAAGCGGGCCGCCATCGGCGGCCTGACGGAGATCGAACAGATCGTCGAAGGGACTGCCGGCACCCAAGTGGTCGCCGGCTGAGCCGTGGACGGTCTCACCAGGCACGGAGGGGAGTAGAGGATGACAACATTCGGAGTTCACTCGGAGGTCGGTCGCCTGCGACAGGTGATGGTCCATCGGCCGGAGCTCAGCCTGCAACGGCTGACGCCGACCAACCACGACGGACTGCTGTTCGACGACGTGCTGTGGGTGGAGCGGGCGCAGTACGAGCACGACCAGTTCGTCGCCCGGATGCGCGAGCGGGGGGTGGAGGTCTTCGTCCTCCAGACACTCCTCGCCGAAGCCCTCGAGGCCAGTGCCGAGGGCCGTCAGCGCCTGATCGAGGTGGCCGCGTCGGAGTACACCGTCGGCCTGTCGCTCGTCGACGAGGTGCGGGCCGCCCTCGCCGACATGAAGCCCGACGTGCTGGCCACCCACCTCATCGGCGGCCTGACCGTCGCCGAGTCGGGACTCGATGTCGCCCGCAACCGGAGCAGCTCCCTGCCGGCCGCTGCCCTGGACGACCCGAGCATGTTCGTGCTGCCACCGCTGCCGAACACCCTCTTCACCCGGGACTCCTCCTGCTGGATCTTCGGGGGAGTCACGATCAACCCGATGTTCTGGCCGGCCCGGCGGCTCGAGGCCTACAACATGGTGGCCATCTACCGATACCACCCGATGTTCGCCGACGCTGACTTCGAGTACTGGTACCCGCACCTGGGGGAGGACGGTCGCTTCGACTCGCACGACTTCGGGAGGTCCTCCCTCGAGGGCGGCGACGTCCAGCCGATCGGCAACGGCACGGTCCTCATCGGGATGAGCGAGCGGTCCCAGGCCCGGATGATCGAGCAGGTCGCGGCCGCCCTGTTCGAGAAGGGTGCTGCGGAGCGGGTGATCGCGGTGGTGATGACCAAGGACCGCGCTCACATGCACCTGGACACGGTGTTCACCATGCTGGACCGCGACAAGGTCACGGCCTACCCGAAGGTCGTCGACGGTGTCCGGGCCATCAGCCTCCGGCCGGGGAGCAACGGGAAGCGCTTCCACGTCACCGAGGAGAAGTCCTTCCTCGGTGCGGTGGCCGACACGATGGGCGTCCCTCGCATGCACGTGGTGGAGACGGGCGGCGACGCCTACCAGCAGGAGAGGGAGCAGTGGGACGACGGCAACAACGTGGTCGCACTCGAGCCCGGGGTCGTCGTGGCCTATGAACGCAACACCTACACGATCGCGAAGATGCGCGAGGCCGGCGTCGAGGTGATCACGATCGAGGGGTTCGAGCTCGGCAAGGGTCGCGGCGGCGGACACTGCATGACCTGCCCGTTGACCCGCGACCCGGTGTGACGGGAGAGGTCCCATGTACCCGGAGCTGCCGCGCTGGTTCTTCGTCGTCGTGCTGGTGGCCTGCGTGGTCGGCCTGCTGGTGTGGGCGCGGGGGCCCGTGCACCACCATGGCCGGTACGTCGGCTCGCTCGGCGCGGTGCACGGTTCGTCCCTGACGGCCCGGGCGTAGGGACGGGGCATGCCCGGCCCTCCCGAGCCGCCGGTGCCGGTCGGCACCAGTGCGCCGAGGACCGGTGGTCGGGTTCCCCGACCCCCGACGATGCTCGACGCGGTCCTGCCGATCGTGGTGCTGATCTGCCTGCTGGCGCTCACCATCATCGTGTTCGGCATCGACGCGACGAACGGCCCCCTCCAGGTGGCGCTGCTGATCAGTGCCGCGTTCGCCAGCCTGATGGCGTTCAAGAACGGCTACACCGTCGCCGGCGTCGCCGAGGCCGCGGTGGGGGGCGTGACCTCTGCCGTCGGGGCGATCTTCATCCTGCTGGCCGTCGGCTCCCTGATCGGCACCTGGAACATGGCCGGGACCATCCCCACCATCGTCGACTACGGCATCCGGATAGTCAGCCCGACGTGGTTCTTCGTGACCGCGGCCGTCGTGTGTGCCCTGGTCGGCATGGTCACCGGC
>NZ_JBFUMD010000319.1:0-4697 GCF_054049555.1 Nocardioides sp. P5_C9_2 | reverse complement strand
TTCCTCGACGACGCCGACTGCTACACCGAGGTCCGCGGCATGTACGGCTACACCGGCACCTGGCGCGGCCACCGGGTCTCGGTCCAGGGCTCGGGGATGGGACAGCCGTCGCTGGCGATCTACGCGACCGAGCTCTTCGGTGAGTACGACGTCCGGACGATCGTCCGCGTCGGCTCGTGCGGGGCGCTGACCGAGGCCGTGGCGATCCGGGACATCATCATCGCCAGCGGCGCCTGCACCGACTCCTCCATGAACACCCACCGCTTCCACGGCTACGACTACGCCCCGGTCGCCGACTTCCACCTGCTCCGTCGCGCGTACGACGCCGCCGCCGCGATGCCCGGCACGACGACCCACGTCGGGCTGATCTTCTCCAGCGACTCCTTCTACTCCCCCCGCGCGGAGCTGATGGCGCCGATGGTCGAGCACGGCGTGCTGGGCGTCGAGATGGAGGCGAGCGCGCTCTACACGCTGGCGGCGGCACACGGTCGTACGGCGCTGGCGATCTGCACGGTCTCCGACCACATCGTCACCGGTGAGCAGACCACCGCCCAGGAGCGCGAGCAGACCTTCGGGGCGATGGTCGAGATCGCGCTGACCGCGGCGCTCACGGACTGACCCGCCCCGGACGCGCTACAGGGTGGCGGCAGGTCGCCGCCGGGGCCGGCCCGTGGCCGACGATGTGGCGCGACTCTGGACCGCCGACCCGCAACTGGCGGGCCCCGACAGTCATCCGGTCACWCCGGACGTCGTACGCCGCCAGTCACACGCCCGCCGCGGTGCGCCCGCCACGATGCGCTGGCCCCGCCTGGCCACCGATCCTCTGGAGCCGCCGACCCGCAACTGGCGGGCGCCGACAGTCATCCGGTCACACCGGACGTCGTACGCCGCCAGTCACACGCCCGCCGCGGTGAGCTGACATGCTGCGCCCACCACGGGGGCTGGCGGCTCAGGCGAGCTCGACGTCGAGGCCGGCCAGCGTGGCGGGGTCGCCCAGCATCTCGATCCCGGTGATGACTCCGTCGCGGAGGGTGAGCACCCACGCCGACCGGGTGGTGCCGCCGGGCGCCCACACGGCGGCGGGGAGGCCGTCGACGTACGCCGGCCGGGCGGCGGCGGCCTTGCCGCTGAACACCTCCGCAACCGCCTCGCGACCGCGCACGAGAGGCGCGAGCTCCGGAGCGCCTAGGTGGCGACGGGTCGCGGCGGCACTGACGGAGAACGCGTCGACGCGCAGCTCGATGTCGGGGTCGAGCATGGTGAGCAGGCGTTCGAAGCGGCCCTCACGGGCGGCCTCGAGRAACGCCTCCACGACCTCGCGCTGCCGGCGACGGTCGGGCTCGGACTCGCCACCCCGGACCTTGCGGCGTGCCCGGGAGGCGAGCTGCCGGGCGTTGGCGGTGCTGGTGTCGACGATGGGCGCCACCTCGTCGAAGGGCACCCCGAACAGGTCGTGCAGGACGAAGACCAGCCGCTCCGTGGGCCCCAGCTGGTCGAGCACGACCAGCAGCGCGGCTCCGACCGCGTCGGCGGTGAGGGCCTGCTCGGCGGGGTCCGGCTCGTGCGTGTCCGCGCGGTCAGGCACCTCGTCGACCGGGTGCTCGCGTCGGGTCGTGCCGGACTTGAGGGTGTCGAGGCAGATCCGCGACACCACGGTGGTGAGCCAGCCGTCGAGGTTGTCGATCCCGTCGGGCTCGCTGCGGTGCAGCCGCAGCCACGCCTCCTGCACCGCGTCGTCGGCGGCTGCCCGGCCTCCCAGCATCCGGGTCGCCACGGCGTGCAGTCGCGGGCGAGCCCGCTCGAACCGCTCCGCCAGCGCGTCGTCGTCGTCCATGTGCCCATCCTCCTGCGTCGTCCGAGTGCGGTGCTTCCCACCGCTCCCCCACCACGGTGACGACGCCGGGAGGGCCGGTGTGACCGACCGACTCACCCGACGACGATGCGCTCCAGCTCCTCGCGGCCCGGCAGGTCGCCCGGCTCGACCGTCTGACCCGTGCGGACGTAGTGGAAGACCGCCCGCACGCGCTCGAGCGGCGTGCCCGTGAGCTCGGCCCAGGCCAGCCGGTAGATCGCCAGCTGGAGCGGGTCGGCCGTCGCGGCCCGGTTGGTCTTCCAGTCGACGACGACGAACCCCGCCTCGCCGTCGACGTCGTCGGTGTAGATCGCGTCGATCCGGCCGCGGACCACCTGTCCGGCGAGGACCAGCGCGAAGGGTGCCTCGACGGCGTGGGGGACGCGGTCGGCGTACGGGCCGGACTCGAAGCGGGCGACGAGCTCGGCCAGGTCGGACTCGTCGTCGATGCCGGCGTCGGCACGCCCCTCGAGCTCGTCGTAGGGGATGAGCTCGGGCTGGTCGAAGCGCGACTCGACCCAGGCGTGGAAGCGGGTGCCGAACCGTGCCGCCGACGATGGCTTGCGCGGCATCGGCCGGGCCAGCTCGCGGGCGAACTGCTGGGGATCGTCGCGCAGCCGGCTGAGGGCCGTCGCGGACAGGCTGGAGGGAAGCTCCACCCGGATCTGGCCGCCGCGGTCGGCGCGGGCCTCGGCCAGCAGGCGCTCGATGGCGGCGTCCCAGTCGGCCACCTGCCCGGCGGTGACGACGTCGAGCCCCTCGTCGGGGGCCGCGGGGTCGACGTCTCGCACCGCCTCCGCCGCGGCGAGGCGCAGCCGGGCCTCGCGACCGATGCCGGTCAGCGGCCACGGACGGGAGGGGTCCTCGCCGGCGTAGGGGTGCACGGCGTCCTTGGCGGGCTTGTCGAGCCACCCGGCGACCTCCTCGCCCCAGCCGGCGATGACGTCCCGCATCGTCTCCTGGAACGGCGAGGGGCCGAACGGGCTCTTGCGGGCGTTGAAGAGGAAGGACGTCACCCACATCTCGTGCTCGGCGCGGGTGAAGGCGACGTAGCCCAGCCGGAGCTCCTCGGTGGCCTCGTGGGTCTTCGAGGCGGCGCGGTAGGCGTCCAGGGCGGCCTTGTCGTAGCCCTGGAGCTGCGGGAGGTCGTCGGCGTCGCCGCGCAGGGGCGCCGGCATCACCGACGGCGARGACGTCCACAACGTCCGGCCCCGGGTCGACGGGAAGCGGCTCTCGCCCACCCCGACCAGGAAGACCGAGTGCCACTCGAGCCCCTTGGACCGGTGCACGGTGAGCAGCTTGACCGAGTCGGCCTCGCTGGGTGTGGCGGCGTCGAGGCCGTTGCCCTGGTCGTCCTCGGCGGTGAGGTAGGCCAGCAGGGCCGGCAGGCTGACGTCCCCGTCGACCGCCTGGAACTCCGCGACCGCCTTGACGAAGAGGTCGAGGTTGTCGCGACGGGCCAGGGCCGCCGGGCCGACCGCCGACGCGAGCTCGATGTCGACCCCGGAGGTGTCGATGACGCGACGTACGACGTCGAGCAGCGGCTCCGAGACGTGCGAGCGCAGCATCCGCAGCTCGCCGGCGAGCAGGGCGAAGCGCTCCCGGGCCTCCTCGGAGTAGGGCGGGTCGTCTCCCGGGTCCTCCAGCGCGTCGCCGAGGGCGGGCACCTCGGCGGGGTCGATGCCGTCGGCGATCTCGAGGAGCGCCTCGCCGATCTCGACGGCATCGGGCGCGCGGCCCCGGCCGCCGGACAGCTCGGCCGCGCGCTGGGCGAGCAGGTGCAGGTCGCGCGGCCCGACCGCCCACCGCGGCCCGGTGAGCAGGGTCAGCAGGGAGGAGTTGGCGGTGACGTCGTGCATCAGGTGCAGGGTCGCGACGATCTCGGCCACCTCCGGGAGCCGGAGCAGCCCCGACAGGCCGACGATCTCGACCGGCACGTCGGCGCCGGTGAGGGCGTCGAAGACCTCCTCGGCGTGCGCGTTGTCGCGAGTGAGCACGCCCAGGCGCGACCAGTCGCCGGTGCGGGTGTGGGCGTCGCGGACGCGCTCGACGAGTGCCGCCAGCTCCTCGCGGTGGGTCTCGAAGACCTGGGTCTGCACGAGGCCGGGCGCCGCGCCCGGGTCGGCGACCAGTGGCGAGACCTGCGGGAAGGCGTCGTACAACGGCTGGGCGAGCACGTTGGCCAGGTCGAGGATCCGGGTGTCGGAGCGCCGGTTGACCGTCAACGGCAGCACCGGGACGACTCCCCCGCGAGCGGCCGGGAAGGTGTCGGCGAAGTTGAGGATGTTGGACACCGAGGCACCACGCCAGCCGTAGATGGCCTGGTTGGGGTCGCCCACCGCGGTCACGGCGTGGCCCAGCCCGGACGCCTCGTCGGGCCCGGAGAACAGCCTCGACAGCATGAGTGCCTGGGCGACCGAGGTGTCCTGGTACTCGTCGAGGAGCACCACGCGGAACCGGTCGCGCTCGGCCGCGCCCACGTCGGGCTGCTCGTCGGCCAGCCGGGCGCCCAGCGCGATCTGGTCGGAGAAGTCCATGAGGCCGAGGTCGGCCTTGAGCCTGCGGTAGCTCTCGACCAGCCCGAGCAGCTCGGCGCGCCGGTCGATGGCGAAGATCGCCTTGTCGATCTCCCCGAGGTACGTCGCACGGTGCTTGCCCTGCTCCTCCAGCAGCCTCGCGGCGAGGAACCCGGGCCGCTCCGCGGCGTCGAACGCCCGCACCTCGTCGGGCGAGCGCAGGTGCTCGCTCAGGGTCGAGTCGAGGGCGAGGAGGTTCTGGATCGCGGTCTCGGCGTGGTCGGTGAGGTGCTCGACGACGCCGGTGTAGCGATCGACCACCCGGGCAC
>NZ_JBFUMD010000318.1:0-4716 GCF_054049555.1 Nocardioides sp. P5_C9_2 | reverse complement strand
GTGCAGCACCGCCCACTGCGCCGCGAGCTCGAGCTCGGCGACCTCACCCGCGCGCCGCGCCCGCGACGCCTCGGCGAGCAGGCCGGCGGCGGACCGCACGTCGACGGGAGCGGGTGTCGCCGTCTCGTCCAGGGCGGAGGTCATGCGGACATCGTCCCTCGAACGCCTGTTCGATGGCAACCGGGTCCCGTCACCGCGAGGAAGATCTGTGGATGATCCCGTCGGCAGTGCGTGCTGTGGACGGAAAGCGGCTCGGCCCCCGTCAGGACGGGGGCGGGAGCTCCCGGGCGAAGAGGTCCTCGAGGAAGGCCAGATCGGGATCGCGCAGGCCCGCCGCGTCGTGGCGCCACCAGACCTCCGGGTAGACCACCCGTCCGGTCATCCACTCCTCGAAGGAGTCGTTCAGCACCACCTGGAAGGCCGCCTCGGGAGTACGTCGCGAGGGTGCCTCGAACCCGTGGACGCTGGCCCGCTCGAAGCCGCGGCTCCCGTAGAAGGACGGACTCCCCTCCAGGAACAGAGCCGGGGCGACATCACGCGCCCGACCCACGGCCTCGGCGACGAGGGCGGTCCCGATGCCTCGCCGCTGCTCGTCCGGGGCGCTGCTCAGCGGGCTCAGCATCGCGGCGTCCACCAGCGCGCGACGGGCGTCGATCCAGCACCGGCTCACGCCGACGTGCCCGACGACCCTGCCCGCTCGGACGGCGACCAGCTCGGCGAGCACGAGACCACCGGAACGCACGTCCGGCCACAGGTCGCCGACCTTCACTCCCCCGCTCGGATCGTCCGCGCCGAAGGCGCCCCGGATCACCCGGTCGATGTCGTCACGGTCGTCCGGACGCGCGGCACGGACCTCGACCTGCGCGTCCGGCCCGGGTCCGGTCACGGTGCCACGCCCGCGAGCCTCATGCGGCGACCCGCTCCCGCAGTCCGGCCGCCAGGCCCGCGACGCTCAGCGCGTCGAGGAGCCCGCCCCCCACCTCGGCGAGCCGGCGCCGGCGTACCGGACCGAGACGCAGTCGGAGGTGCACCCGGGTGCCGGCCCCCGTCTCACCGTCCCGCGGCCGGACGGCCAAGGGCGTCAGGTGCAGGCACCAGGTCAGGTCGGTGCCACCGCGCCGCGAGGTGTACAGCAGCACTCGCGGCTCGTCGATAGCGGCGAGGGTGAAGGTCGCGTCGGCTCCACCCCAGTCGGGGATGACGTCCCCTACGTGGTGCTCCTGCAGGGCGGGATCGACGTGGCGCAGCGCGCGTCGCGATCGCGGCACCACCCGCTCGACGGACGCGGGGAGGTACCACCCGGCACGCCGACGGCCGAGCTGCACGAGCCACGGCCACACCGCGTCCGGAGGCGCCGGGAGGTCGAAGCCCCGATCCATCACCACGTCGGCGGCCACGAGGTCGTCACCCGGCAACGACGCCAGCCGCTCGTCCGCCGTGGGAGCGCAGAGGTCCACGGGTCAGCCGGCCAGGAACGAGAACCGCACGTCACGCTGCGCATTGTCGACGTTGAGGTCGACCAGGCAGATGCTCTGCCAGGTGCCGAGGGCGAGCCGGCCGTCGAGGACCGGCACCGAGCAGTAGGGCGGCACGAGCGCCGGCATCACGTGCGAGCGGCCGTGGCCCCGCGACCCGTGGCGGTGCCGCCAGCGGTCGTCGGCCGGGAGGAGGTCGCCGAGGGCGGCCAGCAGGTCGTCGTCGGACCCGGCGCCGGTCTCCAGGATCGCCAGTCCCGCGGTGGCGTGCGGGACGAAGACGTGCACCAGTCCGTCACCGCGTMCGTCCACGAAGGACGCGACGTCCCGGGTCAGGTCGAGGACGACCTCCCCGCCGCCGGTGCGGTAGGAGCGGACCTCACTCTCCACGCAGCGCCTCCTCGATCCGCTCGACCTTGGCGGTGAGCTGTCCGTCGTACCCGGGTCGGATGTCGGCCTTGAGCACCAGGCCGACCCGTGGGGAGGCGTCCGCGACGACGTCGACGGCCCGCTTCACCACCGCCATCACCTCGTCCCACTCCCCCTCGACGGTGGTGAACATGGAGTCCGTCCGGTTCGGCAGTCCGGACTCGCGCACCACGCGGATAGCGGCCGCCACGGCCTCGGTGACCGACCCGCTCGGGTCGCTGGACGTGGGAGAGATGGAGAAGGCAACGAGCACGCGCCCACCGTACCCAGATCCGTCGATGCGGCAGGCCGGGCCGGCGACCTCAGGCGGCGGTGCCCGGCTCCGGGGCTTCGCCGGCGGGGTCGGACGTCCCGCCGTTGCACGTCACGCCGAACTCCGGCGCCGTGTGGCCGTCGCCGTACTCCTCGAGGAAGAGCTGCAGCCGGTCGTCGCGGGCGTCGTCGAGGGCGAGCTGCGCGCCCCACACTGTGACCACGACGGGTGCGGGCAGGTCCTCGCGGGGCGACATGATCCCGTTGTCGGGCAGCTGCGCGGCCAGGGCCTCCAGGTCGCGGTCGGACAGGTCCGGGTCGTGGGTGATCCAGACCGTCCCGTGCTCGAGGTCGTGGACCGCGTTCTCGTCCCGTACCGGCACGTCGTACACCCCGCACGCCAGCCACACCGGCGCGTGCGCACCCCCGGCCGGCGGCGTCTGGGGGTAGTCGACGTCCTCGTCGGTGTGCCGGGTGTCCTCGATCTTCCACGTCCGTACGTCGGACAGGTCCAGCGGCGCCCGCTCGTAGCCGGCCACCCGGGCGACCAGCGGTGCGGCCAGCGCCCCACCGAGCAGGACCAGGGAGACCACCGAGGAGAGCACCAGCAGGACCCGGGAGCTGCGGCCGCGCGGTGCGGGGGTCTCGGTGTCGCTCACCGCGTCAGGCTACGGGGGCCTCGACAACCGCGCAGGCGTCGCCGTGTGTCCCCAGGCCGGGGAGCAGCGTCCGGAGGCGAGCCAGGCCGGCGTGGCACTGGGACTTCACCGCCCCGACCGAGCACCCCATCAGGCGTGCCGTCTCGGCCTCGCTGAGGTCCTCCACGTGGCGCAGGACGACCGCCGCCCGCTGCCGGGGGGCGAGCCGGGCCAACGCCTGGACGAGCTCCGGACGGTCCCACCCCTGCGCCTGCAGGACCGGCGTGTCCGGCACCGCGTCGACGGTGACCTCCCGCCATCGGCGGCGACGCCAGCGAGAGACGTTCTCGCGCACCAGCACGGTCCGGACGTAGGGCTCCGGGTCGCCGGCGATGCGATCCCACGCGGGCACGCAGCGAGCCAGGGTGCTCTGCACCAGGTCCTCGGCGTCCTCGTGGGTAGCTGAGAGCAGCCGCGCGGTGCGGACCAGGGCGGCGTAGCGAGCCGCCACGAACTCCTCGAAGTCGTCAGGGGCGGACACGGTGCCTCCATCTCGTGACGCTCGCCGCGGTGACCAACGCGATGAGGGCCAGGCCGCCCCACAGGTGCCGCGGGTCGAGCGGGCTCGGCGGGCGGACACCCGGCACGGGATCCGCGTCGAGCACGTCGCCGGCCCACGCCCATTTGAGTCCGGCGTCCTCCTCGTAGCGCACCAGGGTCTCGGCCTCGCCGGTTCGGACGTCGACCGATTCCACCCGGACGGCATCCCAGCTCGGCGACTCGGCCCGGACCAGCACCACGGAGTCCCGGTCACGCCACCCGAGGACCTGGAAGGTCCGTGACGTCCCCCGCAGGACCCGCACGTCGGTGGGGGCACCGGCAGCCCGCACCACCGCTGACGTCACGCGATTCGGGAAACGGCTCCCCAGCCCGGGACCGCCCACCTGGGCGTACGCCCCGTCGGCACGCAAGGCGGCACTGCTGCCGTCGGCGCCGGACTGACCGGGCGGTGCCGGGAGAGGGACGCGACCCGCCCGACCAGTGCCGAGGTCCAGCAGGAGGCGGCCCCTGTCGGCCAGGACGACGAGGTCACCGGCTGCCTCCGTGAAGTTGTCCACGACGGCGAAGCCACCATCCCCCAGCGGGGGGAGGGACGTCGGGTCCTGCCCGAGCCGCCACAGCAGGTTCTCCCCGGGTCCGGCCATGGAGGACATGGCGTCCGAGTGGTCCCCACCCTCCCACTGGGCGAAGCCCGCGAGCAGCGTCGCACCGTCGGCCCAGACCAGGCCCTCGGGCATCAGCCCGTGCCGGGTCGCCACACCGTGGCGAGCAACCTCACCCGTCGTGGTGTCGTAGACCGCCACGCCCGTCACGGTCGGGCGCTGGCCGTCGGCGGTGTTGGGATCCCCCGACGGCTCCCCGGAGCCCCAGTAGGCCACGTGCTCGCCGTCCGGGGCCAGGGCGAACCCCTGCCCGGCGTAGTCCGGCAGGTCCAGGAATCCGTACTGCCCCGTGGTCGCCGAGATGGCGACGAGGCCGGGCCGAGAGCCCCACCATCCCCCACGATCCGCGGACTCCACGGCGACGACCGGCGAGCCCGGCAGCCGAGCCGGCAGCCACGGGGAGACGGCGTACACCCGGTCCGGGAGGCCGACGGCACCGTCGTACGACGACGCGGCCGATGTCGACCGCGACCGCTCGACCCCGAGGCCCGCCCATGCCGCGGTGAGCAGAGTCGCCCCGACGAGCGCGAGCGCGGTGCCGCGACGGCGTCTCCGGTGCCAACGGCGTCCGCGGTCCCAGAGCTCGCCCGGGGGCGGCGCGGTCGCCGGGTCGGCGTCGGAGAGCCCGGCCAGCTCGTCCAGCAGTGTCATGCGCACCTCTTCTCGCGGAGCATCGTCACAGACGAGTACGCCCCGAGG
>NZ_JBFUMD010000317.1:0-4728 GCF_054049555.1 Nocardioides sp. P5_C9_2 | reverse complement strand
CCGGACAGGAGAGCTGACCACCATGCTGATGCCCCGTCGTGTCAAGCACCGCAAGCAGCACCACCCCAAGCGGACCGGTGCGGCCAAGGGTGGCACGAAGCTCGCCTTCGGCGACTTCGGCATCCAGGCGGTCGAGGGTCACTACGTCACGAACCGACAGATCGAGTCGGCTCGTATCGCCATGACCCGTCACATCAAGCGTGGCGGCAAGGTGTGGATCAACATCTACCCCGACCGTCCGCTGACCAAGAAGCCTGCCGAGACCCGCATGGGCTCCGGCAAGGGTTCCCCCGAGTGGTGGGTTGCCAACGTCAAGCCCGGCCGCGTCATGTTCGAACTTTCCGGTGTCGACGAGGGCACTGCTCGCGAGGCCATGCGCCGCGCGATGCACAAGCTCCCGATGAAGTGCCGGTTCGTCTCCCGCGAGGCAGGTGAATTCTGATGGCTACAAGCAAGCTGAACGCCCACGAGCTCGACGAGCTCAACCCCGTCGACCTCGAGGACAAGCTGCGGGAGGCCAAGGAGGAGCTGTTCAACCTCCGCTTCCAGGCGGCCACCGGCCAGCTCGAGAGCCACGGCCGACTCCGCACGGTCAAGAAGGACATCGCCCGGATCTACACCGTGGTGCGCGAGCGCGAGCTCGGAATCCGCGCCACCCCGGGCACGAGCACTGAAGAGGCAAGCGCATGAGCGAGACCACCGAGAGCACCCCGCGCAACTCGCGCAAGGTCCGCGAGGGCCTGGTCGTGAGCGACAAGATGGACAAGACCATCGTGGTCACCGTCGAGGACCGTGTGAAGCACGCCCTCTACGGCAAGGTCCTGCGCAAGACCTCGCGGCTGAAGGCCCACGACGAGGAGAACCAGTGCGGCATCRGCGACCGGGTCCTGATCATGGAGACCCGTCCGCTGTCGGCCACGAAGCGCTGGCGCCTGGTCGAGGTCCTCGAGAAGGCCAAGTGACCTGAGACCCACCGGCCCTCGGGCCGTCGGGACTCAAGCTCAACTTCCACACATCAGTTCGGCCAGGCTCGCTTCCCGTTGAGGGGGCGAGAACCAGCTCGACAACCAGGAGAAATCAATGATCCAGCAGGAGTCGCGACTCAAGGTCGCCGACAACACCGGTGCGAAGGAGATCCTGTGCATCCGTGTTCTCGGTGGCTCGGGCCGTCGCTACGCCGGCATCGGTGACGTCATCGTCGCCACCGTCAAGGACGCGATCCCCGGTGGCAACGTCAAGAAGGGCGACGTCGTCAAGGCCGTCATCGTGCGCACCGTCAAGGAGCGCCGTCGTGCCGACGGTTCCTACATCCGCTTCGACGAGAACGCTGCCGTCATCCTCAAGAACGACGGAGAGCCCCGCGGTACCCGCATCTTCGGCCCCGTCGGTCGCGAGCTGCGCGAGAAGCGCTTCATGAAGATCATCTCGCTCGCCCCGGAGGTGTTGTGAGAGATGGGTAAGAACACCATGAACATCAAGAAGGGCGACACCGTCAAGGTCATCGCCGGCAAGGACAAGGGCGCCCAGGGCAAGGTCATCACGGTGCTCCGCGAGGAGCAGCGGGTGATCGTCGAGGGTGTCAACCGCGTCAAGCGCCACACCAAGGCGGTCCAGGGCGGCAACACCGGCGGCATCATCACCGCCGAGGCGCCGATCCACGTCAGCAACGTGATGCTGGTCGAGGGTGACGACGTCACCCGCGTCGGCTTCCGCCGCGACGAGGTCACCAAGCGTCGTCCGGACGGCTCGACGTACTCCGCGGAGCGCTCCGTGCGCATCTCGCGCACGACCGGGAAGGAGATCTGAGATGACCGAGACCACCGAGAAGGTCACCCCGCGTCTCAAGACCCGCTACCGCGAGGAGATCATCCCCGCGCTGCAGTCCGAGTTCGACATCAAGAACGTCATGCAGGTCCCCGGCCTGACCAAGATCGTGGTCAACATGGGTGTCGGCGAGGCGGCTCGCGACTCCAAGCTGATCGAGGGCGCCATCCGCGACCTCACCGCGATCACCGGTCAGAAGCCGTCGGTCACCAAGGCCCGCAAGTCCATCGCGCAGTTCAAGCTGCGTGAGGGCATGCCGATCGGTGCGCACGTCACGCTGCGCGGCGACCGCATGTGGGAGTTCCTCGACCGCCTGCTCTCGCTGGCGCTGCCCCGCATCCGCGACTTCCGCGGGCTCTCGGCCAAGCAGTTCGACGGCCGCGGCAACTACACCTTCGGTCTGACCGAGCAGGTCATGTTCCACGAGATCGACCAGGACAAGATCGACCGGTCGCGAGGCATGGACATCACCGTCGTGACCACCGCGACCACCGACGACGAGGGTCGCGCGCTGCTCAAGCAGCTCGGCTTCCCGTTCAAGGAGGGCAACTGACATGGCAAAGACTTCTCTGAAGGTCAAGGCCGCCCGCAAGCCCAAGTTCGCGGTGCGCGGCTACACGCGCTGCCAGCGCTGCGGCCGTCCGAAGGCGGTCTACCGCAAGTTCGGGCTGTGCCGCATCTGCCTGCGGGAGATGGCGCACCGGGGCGAGCTGCCCGGCGTGACCAAGTCCTCCTGGTGATCTCCTCCTCCTTCCTCACCCCTCTAAAACGATCGCTGCAGGTCGCGTCTGAGATGCAGACGCGAAACCACGGTGGAGAAAGGGCCTCACGGCCATGACGATGACTGACCCGATCGCAGACATGCTCACGCGTCTGCGCAACGCCAACCAGGCGTTCCACGACGAGGTGTCGATGCCTTACAGCAAGATGAAGGCCGGCCTCGCCGAGATCCTCCAGCAGGAGGGCTACATCACGTCGTTCGACGTGAAGGAGCCTTCCGAGGGCGAGGTCGGCAAGACGCTGACCGTCACCCTGAAGTACGGCCGCAACCGCGAGCGTTCCATCGCCGGTGTGCGCCGCATCAGCAAGCCCGGCCTGCGGGTCTACGCCAAGCACACGGGTCTTCCCAAGGTGCTCGGCGGACTCGGCGTCGCGATCATCTCGACGAGCCAGGGCCTGCTCACCGACCGTCAGGCGAACCAGAAGGGCGTGGGCGGCGAAGTCCTCGCCTACGTCTGGTGACCCCGGACCACTGAGACCAAGAAGGAGATAGAGAAGCTATGTCGCGTATTGGCAGGCTCCCCATCACGGTCCCGTCCGGTGTCGACGTCGCGATCGACGACGCGCTGGTGACCGTCAAGGGCCCCAAGGGCACGCTGAGCCACACCGTGGCCCAGCCCATCACGGTGGCGAAGTCCGAGGACGGCGTCCTCGAGGTGACCCGCCCCAACGACGAGCGTGAGAGCCGTTCGCTCCACGGTCTGACCCGCACGCTGATCAACAACATGGTCGTCGGTGTCACCGACGGGTACGAGAAGAAGCTCGAGATCGTGGGCGTGGGTTACCGCGTGCTGCCCAAGGGCCCCACGCAGCTCGAGTTCCAGCTCGGCTACAGCCACCCGATCGTGTTCGACGCCCCCGAGGGCATCACGTTCACCACCGAGGGCCCGACCAAGCTCGGCGTCGTCGGTATCGACAAGCAGCTCGTCGGTGAGGTCGCGGCCAAGATCCGCAAGCTGCGGAAGCCGGAGCCCTACAAGGGCAAGGGCGTTCGCTACTCCGGCGAGCACATCCGCCGCAAGGTCGGAAAGGCCGGTAAGTAACCATGGCGATCTCACTGTCCAACAACAAGCACACGGCCGCGCGCGTCAAGTCGCGTCTGCGTCGTCAGGTCCGAGGACGCAAGCGCGTCTCCGGTACCGCGGAGCGCCCGCGCCTCGTCGTCACCAAGTCGGCCCGGCACCTCACGGTGCAGGTCGTCGACGACCTGCAGGGTGCGACGCTCGCCTACGCCTCCACCATGGAGGCCGACGTGCGCGCCACCGAGGGTGACAAGACCGCCAAGGCCAAGAAGGTCRGCGAGCTGGTTGCCGAGCGTGCCAAGGCCCAGGGTGTCGCCGCAGTCGTCTTCGACCGCGCCGGCAACAAGTACCACGGTCGCATCGCGGCCCTCGCAGACGCCGCCCGTGAGGGCGGACTGTCGTTCTGATCGCCGTCGAACCAGTTTTTCGAAAGAGGAGAATCTCATGAGCGGAGCCCAGCGCGGACAGCGTGGTGGCGAGCGCCAGGGCAACGACCGTCGCGGACGCGACAATGGTCGGGGCCAGGGTGCTGAGAAGACCGCCTACATCGAGCGCGTCGTTGCGATCAACCGAGTCGCCAAGGTCGTGAAGGGTGGTCGTCGCTTCAGCTTCACCGCCCTCGTGATCGTGGGTGACGGCGATGGTCTGGTCGGCGTCGGCTACGGCAAGGCAAAGGAAGTTCCCGCGGCGATCGCCAAGGGTGTCGAGGAGGCCAAGAAGCACTTCTTCAAGGTCCCCCGCATCCAGGGCACCATCCCGCACCCGGTGCAGGGCGAGAAGGCAGCGGGCGTCGTCCTGCTGCGCCCGGCGTCCCCCGGTACCGGCGTCATCGCCGGTGGCCCGGTGCGCGCCGTGCTCGAGTGCGCCGGCATCCACGACGTGCTGAGCAAGTCGCTCGGCTCGTCGAACCAGATCAACATCGTGCACGCGACCGTCGAGGCGCTGCGGATGCTGGAGGAGCCCGAGGCCGTGGCGGCTCGCCGCGGCAAGCGGGTCGAGGACGTCACCCCGGCCGCGATCCTGAGGGCTCGCGAGACCGGTCGCGAGGAGGCCGCCGCGGCGTCCGCTTCGGGGGTGTCCTCCTGATGGCACAGCTCATGGT
>NZ_JBFUMD010000316.1:0-4749 GCF_054049555.1 Nocardioides sp. P5_C9_2 | reverse complement strand
CGCGCGCGCCGAACATGTCGGAGCGGATCACCGAGATCGCCGAGAGCACGAAGATCCACAGGATCGCGAGGTAGGCGAAGCGGATGAGGAACAAGGTGAGCTMGGACATGTCCTAGCCCTCCTCGGTGACGCGGACCGTCATGGTGGTGTGACCGATCTTGACCTCGGTGCCGTCGCGGAGGCCGGCCCGGCCGACCTTGGTGCCGTCGACCAGCATCCCGTTGGTGGAGCCGAGGTCGACCACCTCGAGGTCGTCGCCGGTGACCATGAACTCGATGTGCCGGCGACTCACGCCGGGGTCGTTGATGCGCAGGTCCGCCTCGGTGCCGCGACCCACGACGAGGCCGGGTGCCCGCAGCGGGTGGCGGGTGCCGTTGACCTCGAGCACGGCGCGGGCCGCACGCGTGCGGGTGCGCTGGTCGTTGTCGGTGACGCTGGCCTCGGCGCGGCTGAGGATCCGGAAGCGCCCGGTGGTCAGGTCGTCGGCCGCCTCGAAGTCGATGTGCACGGGACCGGTGAAGACGTAGCCCTGCGTGTCGGCGTGGTCCTTGAGCTGGTCGACGAGCTCGCGCTCCATCGCGTCGTCGTAGCCCTGGAGGCGCTCGAGGTCGACCGCGGCGAGGAGCACGAGGAAGCGGTTGGGCACCAGGCGCCGGTCGCGGCTCATGATCTGGGCGTTGTTGTCGCACTCCCGCTGGAGGGCCGCGGCGATCTCGACAGGCTGCACCGCGCTGCGGAAGGCGCGGGCGAACACCCCGGAGATCATCTGTTCCAGCCTGCGCTCGAACCGCTGCAGTGCGTTCATGTCGTGCGCCTCCTCTCGACGGCCGTCGGGTCTGGCCGATCGTACTGTCAGGGGAGGGTCGCGCCGGGCACCGCCGCAGCCGATCGCCGCCCCGGGACCGCGATTGTGACGGCCCCGCGGGCGTGGGATAGCCTTTGCCTCGCTTCACGCGCGAGTGGCGGAACGGCAGACGCGCTGCGTTCAGGTCGCAGTGTCCGAAAGGGCGTGGGGGTTCAAATCCCCCCTCGCGCACCACGAGGCAAGTGCGAAACCGGGCTTCCGGGTTTGCGAACCTCGACACGAAGTGAAGGCCGGTCACCCAGAGATGGGTGACCGGCCTCTTCATGTCCGGATGGTCGTGTCCGGATGGTCGTGCGTCCGCGCTGATGACCCGCAGCCTTCACGAGATCAACGGAAACAGGGACGTCCCCGTCTCGGGACCCCAAACTGCTGCCATGCGCATACGGGGGACTCGAAGGACGACCATCGCCGCTGTCGTCGGGCTGTCGATGGTCAGCGCTCTTGCTGGGCCAGCCCTGGCTGACTCATCCGTCCTCGGCGACGGCTACACGGCGCCCGCGCCCACGAAGGCTGACCGTGGCGGAACAGACCAGGACGAATACTGCATCCCCGAGTCGTTCCCGGCCACAGGGGGGCTCTTCGGCAACTATCTCGTCGATGGACAGTGGACCGACCAGGGGTGCTACTCCACCCACGGTGCCCCTTCGGTGACGATCACCACGAACCCGGACGCAGGCTCGTGGACCTTCGACTACTCCGCTGACCTGGGCGCCGCTGAGGCTTCGGACGCCTTCGCGGTGACGATCGGCACGTGCCTCAGCAACCCCGTAGGCGACATCAACCGGGCCACCAGGCGCGCGGCTACAGTCTCGTTGACCAACACCGCGGACGCGAGTGGCCGCTACATCCGCGCACTCGGCGTTGCCTCACTCACGGGCGGACGCGAAGTCGACACGTTCGCCGACAAGCCCTACGTGACCCGTCTCGAGGACGGACAGACGACCAGCATCGACATGTTCGAGTGGGAGAACGACCACGTCAACGACGGTTCCGGATTGTGGGGCGGAACCACGTGGACGATCAGAGTGGGCCGCAGTGACCTGCAAGACACCATCTGGGACGACGGTGCTCACCCGTACACCGTGTTCTCGAAGACGATGTTCGTGCCCGACTGCCGGATGACCCACGTCTCGAGGGGTTACGACAAGACCCGAGTCACGGTCACCGCCCACGACTACTGGGGTGCCGCGAAGGACAGGCGCTTCCGTATCCGGCTGTTCAACAAGCGCGGCAGGACTGTGTATTCACAGGCGGTTCCCATGCTGACCGGGCAGACCAAGACAGTGGTCCTGAAGAAGTCCGCCATGCCCAAGCGCATCCTGRCCCACGGCATCCCCGAGATGGTGGTGGAGCAGTGGGATCCCGCCGCTGAGTACGTCAACGTGGGAAGCGGCAAGCCGGCAAGCCACTGGGGAGAGGACTACGGCGGCTGGGGCTATCACATTCGAGCGTGGCGCACCCGCTAGCGAGACCGCGCCGGGGTGACGGCGCGGGGTCGCCGTCAGGCCGTCTGGAACGACCGCTTGGCGAGGCCGAGGGCGTAGCCGTCGATGGCCGTCCTGGGCGGTGCCTCAGGGTCGTCCGAGGCACCGAGGGTCACGAACAGCGGCGTGAAGTGCTCGACGGTCGGGTGCGCGTAGGGCATCCCCGGGGCCGCCGCCCGGAAGTCGGAGAGGGCCTCGACGTCCCCGCGGCCCAGCGCGTCGGCCGCCCAGAGGTCGAAGTCCGACGACCACCCCGGCACGACCTCGGGGCGGGACCAGTCGAGGTAGGGCAGGCCGTGGGTCATGTATCCGGACCCGATGACCAGCACGCCGGACTCGCGCAGCGTGCGTAGGCGACGGCCGAGGTCGAGCAGCCGTGCGGGGTCGTGCGTGGGCATGCTCAGCTGCAGCACCGGGATGTCGGCCTCCGGGTACATGATCTTGAGGGGCACCCAGGCGCCGTGGTCGAGACCGCGGCTGCGGTGCTCGTGGAGAGGCTCGCTGTCGGGCATCAGGGCGGCGACCCGGGCGGCGAGGGGGGCCGCGTCCGGGGTGTCGTAGCGCATCCGGAAGTACATGGGGTCGAAGCCACCGAAGTCGTAGACCAGTTCCTGCGGCCGGATGTTGGAGAGCATGGTCGGCGCCGACTCCCAGTGCGCCGACACGATCAGGATCGCGCGGGGCCGAGGCAGGGAACGCGCCCACCGACCGAGCTGCGTCATCCAGTCGGCCATCTCGAAGAGCATCGGCGCCCCGTGGCTGACGTACAGGCTCGGCAGGGGACCGTCCTGGGGGGTCCAGGCCCGGTGCGGAGTCGCCGCCTGCGTCGCCGCCGTCCGGCGCAGGTGCGCGGCGAACGGGTGGCGAGGGTCGATGCGTGCGTCGGCCGCGGCGGTCGTGCTGGGGCTGGTCACGCGACGACGGCGAAGCCGCCGGTCCACGAGACCCTCTCGCCGACGGCGAGGGTGAGCTGCAGGAAGCCGAGCGCCTCGAGCTCGCGGGCGCGGGACAGGGACCCTGCGTCGACGGCGCGGAGGGCGCCGGCCGCGATCACGTCGGCGAGCAGCGACTTGGCGTCGGCGTCGTCGCCGGCGATCAGCACCGTGGTGGGGACGTCCCCGACGGTGCCCGCGGCCAGGGTGGCGGCGAAGGTGGTGTTGAAGGCCTTGAGCACCCGCGCGCCGGGCAGTGCGGCGGCGATCTCGGCGGTGGCCGAGGCGTCGGCGGGGACGACGAGGGAGTCGAAGGTCGCGAAGTCCAGCGGGTTGGTGATGTCGACGACCACCCTGCCCTCGAGCTGCGCGCCGCGGGTCGCGAGCACGTCCGCCAGGGCCGGGTAGGGGACCGCGAGGACGACGATGTCGCCGGTGGGCTGCGTGTCGGAGTCGGCGTGGCCGATGAGCTCGACGGTGTTGCCGCCGCGGGTGACCACGGACGAGATGGCCTGGGCCATCGTGCCGGTGCCGATGATGCTGACGTGCGTCATGGGGTTCTCCTGGATGGGTAGTTTAGTTGTTGCTACAACTAACACCGTACACCGCTAAACTTGTGGGAACAACCTTTTGAGGAGGGTCCTGTGGAAGCGAGATGGCTGGACGACCGGGAGCGGGCGGCCTGGGTGCGCCTGGCGGCCGTGCTCGAGCTGCTCCCCGGAGTCCTCGACTCTCAGCTGCGCCGCGACGCGCAGCTGACGCACTTCGAGTACTTCGTGCTGGCGATGCTCTCCGAGTCACCGGGAAGCACGCTGCGGATGACTCACCTGGCCGCGCAGACCAACGCCTCGCTGCCGCGCCTGTCCCACGTCGTACGACGCCTCGAGGAGCGAGAGCTCGTCGAGCGGCTCCCGTGTCCCGAGGACGCGCGCGCCACCAACGCGAGGCTGACCGCCGCGGGATGGGACAAGGTGCGCGCCACTGCGCCGGGGCACGTCGCCACCGTGCGGGAGAACGTGATCGACGCCCTCACCACCGAGCAGGTGACTCAGCTCGCCGCCATCGCCGACGCGATCCTGGGACGGGTCGACCCGGGGCAGCAGGTGGCGTCGACCCTGAAGTCCTGAGCCCCGGCGGAGGCAGGCCCCGGACGCCACAGTGGCGGCGGACGGCGCCGGGACCCGAGCATCCCGTGCAGTCCGCCGCCACGGTGGCGACTGTGGTGCCGGGGTAGGGCGTCGCCCCACCTCGGCTCAGCGATGGATCGTCAGTGCTCCTCGACGAGGTCCACGACCTCACGACCGGGGGAGACGACCCCGGGGGTGAGGACKGGGCCGCCGGCGCGGGGCTGGTAGCGACCGCGGTACTTGGTCAGGCAGCCCTTCGCCGCGCCGAGCGAGGCGAGGCCCGTCAGGTCCCCGGCCTCGTAGTGGGAGAAGTAGCCGCCCGGGGCGGGCGACCGGTTGCC
>NZ_JBFUMD010000315.1:0-4752 GCF_054049555.1 Nocardioides sp. P5_C9_2 | reverse complement strand
GGTCGCGACCCTGACGACGTTCGTGGGGCTGGTGCTGGCCGGGCCGACCCTGGCCCGGGGGATGGCGCGGCTCGCCGACCACGGGCCCCGGGGCGGTGGCTGGCGGCTGGCCGCGCGCAATGTCGCGCGCAACTCGCGGCGCTCGGCGGCGTCCGCGCTGGCGCTGACGATCGGACTGACCGTGGTCGCGGCGGTGGCGGTGACCGCGACCTCGCTCAAGGAGTCCGTCTCGGACGCGGTGAGCGGAGGCAACCGCTCGGACCTCGTCCTCGAGCCCGCCGGCGCCGGCATCGGGATCAGCCCGTCGGTCGCCGACCTCCTGCGGGCGCGCACGGACGTCGCCGACGTGGTCGAGCTCCGCGAGTCCGCGGCACAGGTCGACGGACACTCGACCCTGGTCACGGCGGTGGACACGGCCGGGTTGGACCGCGTCATCGACCTGGGCGTCGAGAGCGGGAGCGTGGCCGACCTGGCCCCCGGGGGACTCCTGGTCGGGACGGATGCGGCCGAGGACCTCGGCGTCGGTGTCGGCGACGAGGTCACCGTCACCTTCCCGGAGACCGGGGAGACCGAGCTCCGGGTTGCCGGCACGTTCGGCAAGGGCAGCCTCATCAGGGCGTCCTACGTGATGACGCTGCCCGACTTCTCGGCCAACGTCACCTCGGTCCTCGACGGCGCCATCCTGCTGAACGGCACTCCTGGCGCGGACCCGGAGCAGATCAGGTCGATCGTCGTCGCCGCCCTCGCCGACTACCCCAACGTGACCGTCAACGACCCGGCGGACATCACCCGCGAGGCCCAGGACTCCGTCGACCAGCTGCTCGGGATCGTCACCGCGATGCTGCTGCTCGCCGTCGTGGTCGCCGTGCTCGGCATCGTCAACACCCTGGTGCTCTCCGTCGTCGAGCGCACCCGCGAGCTCGGGCTGCTGCGCGCCGTCGGTGGGACGCGGCGCCAGGTGCGCACCGTCGTACGTCGGGAGTCGGTGCTGATCTCGCTCCTCGGAGCGCTCACCGGCATCGTCCTCGGCGTGGTCTCGGGCATCGCCCTGAGCCGCGCCCTCGTCGCCGAGGGCGTCACGACGCTCGCGGTCCCCGTGGTCACCCTGGTCGTCTACCTCGTCGTGGCGACCGCCGTGGGCGTGCTCGCGGCGATCGGACCAGCTCGCCGCGCGAGCAGGGTCGACGTGCTGCGCGCCATCACCACCGAGTGACGCCGGGCGTGACGCACCGGCCGCGGCTGACAGGATGTGGGGATGCGCGCCGTGGTCCTCGATGCCGTCCGAGCCCGTCCCGAGGTCCGGGACGTGCCCGAGCCCGCGGCGCCCCCGGCCGGGGTGGTCGTCGAGGTGCGGGCCACCGGCCTGTGCCGCAGCGACTGGCACGCCTGGGCCGKCCACGACGACATCGCGTTCCCGCACGTCCCGGGCCACGAGCTGGCCGGCGTGGTGGTCGAGGTGGGCCCGGAGGTCGCCCGGTGGCGGGTCGGCGACCGGGTCACCGTGCCCTTCGTCTGCGGTTGCGGGCGTTGCGGCTGGTGCCTGGCCGGTGACGCTCAGGTCTGTCCGGACCAGCAGCAGCCCGGCTTCACGCACTGGGGCTCCTTCGCCGAGCACGTCGCGCTGCACGCCGCCGACACCAACCTGGTGGCCGTTCCCGACGAGGTCGACCTCGCCACCGCCGCCGGTCTCGGCTGCCGGTTCGCCACGGCGTACCGCGCCCTGGTGGGACGCGCGCGCGTCCGTCCCGGGGAGTGGGTGACGGTCGTCGGGGCCGGCGGGGTCGGCCTCAGCACGGTGATGATCGCCGCGGCCGCGGGTGCCCGGGTGGTGGCGGTGGACCGCAACCCCGAGGCGCTCTCGGCGGCCACCTCCCTGGGGGCCGAGCACACGCTGCTGGCCGACGGCGTCGACGTCCCCGCCGCGATCGCCGACCTCACCGGCGGAGGCAGCCACGTCGCCGTCGACGCGGTGGGCAGCGAGCAGACCTGCGCCGACGCGATCCTGAGCCTGCGTCGGCGCGGCCGTCACGTCCAGGTGGGCCTGCTGCCGCCGGCCGAGGGGCACCCGCGTGTGCCGATGGCCCGCGTCATCGGCTGGGAGCTCGACCTGCTGGGCAGCCACGGGATGGCGGCGGCCGACTACCCGGAGATGATGGAGCTCATCCGCTCCGGGTCGCTGCGGCCGCAGCTCCTCGTCGAGCGCACGATCGGGCTCGCGGAGGCCGCGGCCCTGCTGCCCGGCTTCGACCGGGCCACGGTGGCCGGCATGACCATGATCGACCCCCGCCGCTGAGCGACTGGTCGCCCGGTCATGCCCGGCCCGCCGGGTCAGACGCTCTTGATCGCCGAGACGTCGAACTCGAGCTTGATCTTCTCCGAGACCAGCACGCCGCCGGTCTCGAGCGCCGCGTTCCAGGTCAGGTCCCAGTCCTTGCGGTTGATCGTGGTGGCGCCCTCGAAGCCGATGCGGAGGTTGCCGAAGGGGTCCTGCGCGGTGCCGTTCTCCTCGAAGGCGATCGTGACCGGGCGGGTGATGCCCTTGATGGCGAGGTCGCCGGTKATCGTCCAGTCGGTGCCGTCGCGCTCGACGGAGGTCGAGGTGAAGGTGATCTCGGGGTACGCCTCGGTGTCGAAGAAGTCGCCCGAGCGGAGGTGACCGTCGCGGTCGGCCGACCCGGTGTTGATGCTCGCGGTGTGGAGGGTCAGGGCGACGTGCGAGAGGCCCGGGTTCTCCGCGTCGATGCGCGCGGTGCCGTCGAAGTCGGTGAAGTCGCCGCGCACGGTGGTGACCATGGCGTGACGGGCCGAGAAGCCGAGGCGGCTGTGGCTGGGGTCGATGACGTAGTCGCCGGTGATCGTGGAGCCGGCGTCGGCGACGGCCACGACGCCCGGGGCGTCGGCCGCGGGAGCGTGCTGGGCGGGGGAGGTGGCGGGCTTGCGGCGGAAGAAGGACATGGTGTCTCCAGACGGCGAGAGGGTTGGTGGTTGAGAGTTCAACTACCATAAGGCGGTCCGCCCGCCTTTCATTCCCGCGATCGCGTGACCCGCGTCACTCGGGGTCGAAGCAGGCCAGCAACAGGGCGAGGTCGTCCTCGAGCGCGTGTCCGGCGGCCTCCTTCACGGACGCGAGCAGGCCGTCGAGGGCCGTGTCGAAGTCCGCTCGGGCGACCGCGGGGAGGAAGGGTGCCGGATCGACGAACCCGCCGGTGGGGGAGCGGGCCTCGATCAACCCGTCGGTGAAGAGCAGCAGCCGGTCCCCGGGTGCCAGCTTGCCGCGCGCGACGACCGGGTCGACCCCGAGGCCGAGCGGCGGCGAGTGGTCCAGCTCGATGGTCTCGACGAGGCCGTGCGCGGAGAGCAGCACCGGCGCGGGGTGGCCGCAGGAGACGATGTCGAAGCCGCCGTCGTGCCGGATGTCGACCAGGACCCCGGTCACGAAGTCCTCGGCGTCTGGCAGGTACGGGAGGATGCGCCGGTCGATCTCTCGGGCCACGTGGGCGACGTCGCCCGGCCCGGCGGCCGCCGCACGGAACTCGCCGAGCACCACGGTCGCCGTACGGACCGCGGAGAGGCCCTTGCCGCGCACGTCCCCGACCAGCAGGCGCACGCACGAGGGGCCGCGCACGACCTCGTACAGGTCCCCGCCCACCTGTGCCTCGAAGGCCGCGGACAGGTATCGGGCCGACAGCGTGACGGGACCGGTCCGCGCGGGCGGCGGCGCCAGGATGGCGCGCTGCGCGGCCTCCGCCACCAGGGTGACCCCGGCCAGCCGCTCGGACTGCTGCTCGAACGTCGCGGCGGTGTCGAGGGCGACGGCCACCCGGGCGGCCACCGCCTCGAGGAAGGCGACGTCCTCGTCGCTGTAGTGGCGACCCGACTCGGCGTGGATGAGCGTGACCGCACCCACCACGGTGTCGCGACCCGGCAGGGGCACGACGATCGCGCTGGTGAGGCCCAGCTTGCGCAGGATCGCCAGGTGGTCGGCGTTGACGGCCGAGGCCTCGAGGAGCTCGGCGGGGATGTAGGGGTAGATCTCGCTCTCCCCGGTGCGCGCGACGTGGGCGGCACCCGTGGGGGCGTCCATGCGCGTCGGGAAGGCGCCGGTGAGGGTCCGCGCCCACTCGGTGGTCTCCGGGTCGCGGTGCTGCACGGCCACCGTCTCGAGCTCCCCGTCGCGCAGCACCTGCAGCACGCACCAGTCCGCRAACCTCGGGACGAGGAGTCGGCCGACCTCCGCGACGGTGGTGTCCATGTCGAGGCTGCGCGACAGGCTCATCGACGCCTCCGCCAGCAGCACCGTGCGCTGCGTGGCGGCGTCGAAGTCCTGCAGCTCGGCCGCCCGCACCACCGCGCTGGTCAGGGCGCCGGCGAGGGAGTGCAGGAAGCCGTCCTCGTGTGCCGTGAAGAGGTCCGGGGGGAAGGTGAGGGCCAGCAGCCCGTACGTCGTGCCGTCGCGGTGCAGCGGGAGCAGGTGGAGGGTCCGGTCGGTGGGGTAGTAGCCGGTCAGGTCGGGAAAGGTGGCGGTGATCTCCTGCACGGACCGGTAGTGGACGTCCTTGCCCTCCCGCGCCGCGACCGCGCCCGGGAGGTCGCTGGCGAGCGGGATCTCCTGGTAGTGGTCCGCCCCGTCGCCGGTGCGCCCGAACCAGGTGAGGGTCCGCAGCACGTCGTCCGCGTCGAGCGAGAGCACCATGGCCGAGGTGGCACCGAGGGTGCCCATGGCATGGCCGAGGAAGCCGTCGGCCACCTGCT
>NZ_JBFUMD010000314.1:0-4763 GCF_054049555.1 Nocardioides sp. P5_C9_2 | reverse complement strand
CGCGGCGTCGGTCGCCGGTGGCGCCTCCGCCCGCGTCCGGGTCGGCGGAGGCGGAGGCGGGGTGCCGGTGCCGGTGCTGGGGCGCAGGGTCACGGTCTCGGGAGCCCGACGTGTCTCGCCGATGTCGGCGCGGAGACGGTGCTCGAGCCAGCGGACCACGCCACGGTTCTCCGCGGTGACCCGGCCCTGGCAGATGCCCTTGACCAGGGCGTGGGCCATCTCGGGGACCGTGACGTGTGCCTCGTGCGCCCACCGGGCGATGGTGGCGAGCGACTCGCAGGAGCTGACGCCGTACCGGAGCATGATGACGCCCTTGGCCTGCTCGAGCGTGCACGCGGAATCGCGTGGGGTCGGAAGCATGGTCATCCTCCAGATCGGAACGTCCGTGCCACCGGGGTCTGGGGTGGGGCACCCGAATGATCGGGTGCTCGCGTGCTGAGGCCGAAGGTAGCAGCGCCGCCGGGGGACGACAAGGGCACGACGGGGGCCTCGTCCAGCCACCGACAGTCCGTCGAGGACGGCTCAGGCGCGAGGCGCGGGCACCGTGCCGAAGTGCCGGTTGCACTCCTTGCCCGCACAGTCCCCGAGCGCGCGGAGACGGCGCTCCAGCTCGCGGCGTACGGGGGCGTAGCGCTTCGAGAGGATGAGGTTGCGCAGCTCGTAGGGGTCGCGCTCGTGGTCGTAGAGGAAGCCGTCGCGCGGGCCGTTGTTGACGCGACGTCCGTAGGCGTAGCGCCCGGTCAGCACGCCCCGATAGGTCCACCCCGGATCGCGCACGGCGGTGGCCTTGCCGCCCGTCTGGATCAGCATCGTGTCGCGGTGGTGCGTGGCCCTCCCGCCGAGCAGCGTGTCGGAGAAGTCCTCGCCGTCGAGCGTGGAGTCGGGGGACAGGTCCATCAGCGAGGAGAGGGTCGCGGTGAGGTCGACGAGGGAGACGAGCCGGTCGGACCGCCGGCCGGCCGGGACCCCGGGACCCCGGATGACCAGCGGGACGTCGAGGATCTCCTCGGAGAGCCGGTCCTTGCCGGTGTAGCGGTGCTCGCCCAGGGCGTAGCCGTTGTCGCTCGTGAAGACGATGTAGGTGTTGTCGAGCTCGCCGGTCTCCCGCAACGTGTCCATGAGGTGCTTGACCGCGTCGTCCACCGACAGCAGCGACCGGATCCGGGCCAGGTTGAGCCTCGTCATCTCCCGGGGCGGCAGCTTCGGGCGGCCGCGGACCATCATCTCCTTGTCCCGCATGTCGCCCTCGTTGAAGCTCGGTGCCTTGAACGAGGCCGGCTCGAGACCGGCCAGCGCGCGCTTGTACTCGCGGGCCACCTTCGGCGGTCGGCCACCGCGGTCACCGTCGCCGTCGCCCCGGGCCGAGCGCGGCATCCAGATGTGGGGAGCCACGTGGTTGGCCATCACGAGGTACGGCGTGGGGCCGGCCCAGCGCTCGAGGTCGGACACCGTGCGCTCGTCGAGACGGGTGGTGACGTAGTCGTTGCGGTAGGAGGTGCCGTTGAAGAAGTCGAAGTTGGCGTAGTCGGTGGCCGGCTCCATGAGGATGTCGAAGTTGGTCCACCCCGGGTCCGCGGGCGCGTCCGGGTCGAAGTGGTTGAGGTGCTTGCCGTGCAGCGCGGTGCGATAGCCCTGGTCCTGGGCCCAGGTGGCGATCGTCGAGCTGGGGTCGAAGGCCTGCCACCCGCCGTACGGGCCGGAGTTGTGGTGCACGCCGTTGTTCTGGGCGTACTGCCCGGACAGGATCTCGGCGCGGGCCGGGCAGCACAGCGGGTGCGGCGACTGGGCCGAGCGGAACGTCATCCCTCGATCGACCAGCAGCCTGCGCACGTGCGGGAGGTGGCGCAGGTCGTCGGTACGCATGTCGTCGGTCAGCACCATGACCACGTTGGGCTGCTCCTCGGCGACCGGCGTGCCGCGGCCCGCGGTCGTGGCGGTTCCCGGCAGGGGGGAGCCGGAGCCGGTCGTCGACGCACTGGCCGACGACTCGGGGCCTGGGTCGGTGCCCGGGCTCGCGAACGGGCTGGCGACCGGCGCGACGAGGGCGAGACCGACCACGGCGACGACGAGCGCGAGTGGCAGGCGGAGCCGTCGGACGAGCCGGCGGAGGTGGTGCAGCACGACGAGTGGTCCCTGGGGCCGAGGACTGGTGGACCGCGTCATCCTGTCACGGGCCGGTGACGGCGAATTTGTGGAGCCGACCGCTACGGTGACAATTTACCGGTGTCGCGTAGTTTGCGATGTTGACCCGGGGTGCCGCTGCGGAGCCCCACCGACGAAGGTGTGGAAGCAACAGTGTCAGGAGCCCACGAGGCCGAGACCGAGTCCCAGGCGCCCAGGCGCAAGGGCAAGGTCAAGCGCAAGCACACTGTCGGTCGCGTCGTCGCGATCAGCGCCCTGGTGCTCGCCCTGGTCACCGCCCTCAGCGTCGTCTTCTTCTATCGCCACCTGAACGGCAACATCGACACCGAGTCGCTCTCGGCCCTCGGGGAGGACCGTCCCGAGAAGATCTACGCCGGCAACGGCGAGCCGCTCAACATCCTGGTGATGGGTGACGACACCCGCTCCGGCGAGGGCAACGACATCGACAGCGAGGCCGGCGGGGGTGGCTCCGACACCACGATCCTCGTGCACCTCTCCGCCGACCGCACCCGCTCCTACGCGATCTCCATCCCGCGAGACTCGATCGTCGACCGCCCCGCCTGCGGTGACAGCGCCGCCGCCACCGACGAGAAGTGGAACGTGGCGTACACCGTCGGCGGTCCGCTGTGCACCGTGGCGCAGCTCGAGGCGAACACCGACGTCTTCGTCGACCACTTCGTGGTGGTGGACTTCAACGGCTTCGGGGAGATGGTCGACGCCGTCGGCGGCGTCCCTGTCTGCGTGCCCGAGGACATCAAGGACCCGAAGCACCAGATCTTCGTCCCCGCGGGGGATCCGTCGCTGTTGACCGGCGACGAGGCCCTCGACTACGTCCGGGCGCGCTACATCGGTGAGCTCGCCCAACAGAACGACATCAGCCGCATCCGACGCCAGCAGGCCTTCATCGGGGCCCTGATCCGCGAGGTGAAGTCGGCCGGCACGCTCACCCGCCTCGACAAGGTCGTGCGCTTCCTCGATGCCGCCACCAGCTCCCTGACCACCGACACGGGGCTCGGGTCCGTGACGCGCATCGGCAAGATCGCGATGCAGCTGCAGAACATCGGCCTCGACGAGATCAAGTTCGTCACGGTCCCGACGGAGTACTTCCCGACCGACTCCGAGTTCCGCGGCAGCGTCTTCTGGACCGACGGCGCGGACAAGATCTGGCAGCTCATCAACGAGGACAAGCCCCTGCCGGCCTCCATGCTGGGCGACGCCGTCTCCGCGGAGCCGCCGTCGACGTCCAGCGAGGCCCAGGGCGGCCAGTCGGAGACGCCCTCACCGTCCGGGTCCCCGTCCCCCTCGGAGACCGCCTCCCCGTCCGAGACCCCCTCGCCCGAGGAGTCGCCCAGCGACACCGCGACCCCCGAGGCGCCGAAGGAGACCACGCCGGGAGTGTGCGCGTGAGCGACGACAGCACGCAGGGGGACGGGTCGGAGTCGATCCAACCCGAGTCAGCCCAGTCCGATTCGACTCAGCCCGAGTGGGTCCGCCGCCGGCGCCTCGCCGCGGTCTTCGGTGACGTGCTTCCCGAGCAGACCGCCGACGACCGTCCGTCGCCGACGGACTCCTCGGGCCTGGGCGATGAGTGGTACCGCGACCAGGTGCCGCCGCACCACGGCTGACCCGCTCGGCGACGGCCGACCGGCCGTCGAACGATCTGTCAGACCTGGCCGTTGCGTGCGCGCAGCAGGTCGCGGATCTCCTCGAGCAGCGCCACGTCGGCGGGGGTGCCGGTGTCCTCCGCGGGGAAGTAGCGCTCCTTGGCCCTGGTGTAGGGAAGCACGACGAGGAAGTAGACGACCGTCGCCAGGATCACGAACGCGATGAGCGCATTGATGAAGAAGCCCAGGTCACCCAGCTGCGTCCCGTCGAAGAGGTCGTCGGTGGACGGGAGGAGCGACGTGAGCCAGGCCGTGAAGGCGGTGACGACGGCCGCGAACGATGCGGCCATGATGAAGGCGACCGCCAGCTCGACCAGGTTGCCGCGCAGGAGGAAGTTCTTGAATCCGCTCATGGTGTCTCCTTGCCTGACCCCGGGGCGGGGTCGGTGGGTGGGGGAACACGCAGGACGCTAGCGCGAGAAGGACACCACCAAGAACTGCGTCACCGCGGCCACTCCCACGTCGTCCGCGTCCACGGGGTCGATCCCGAGCACGACCAGCCGCCCGGGGGGTGCCGCGGACCCTCCGGCGGGGTCGACCGGGTCCGTGGGTCGCGGCACGGCCAGCACCAGCACACGGGAGGCGAGCGGCGTGGCCCGGCCCGAGCCCGGGTCGGCGGCCACCAGGTCGAGGACGTCGCCCGGTCGGAGCAGCTCGACGACCCCGGCGTCGGGCAGGCGCACCGGCATCACGGTGAGGTCGGGGTGCATCGACGCCAGCCCGGCGCCCACCAGGCGGACGTCGGTGACCGGCTCGCCGGCCGCCACCGGGGACGCCAGCACCCGGCCGACGGGATCCTCGGCGAGGCGGCGCGGCTCGGTCCCGACCGGGAACGCCACCGTCGTCAGGTCGTCGGCACCGACCACCGAGCCGGCGGCCAGGTCGTGCGTGGCCACCGCGACCTCCACGCTGGGCGGGGGCGGRCCGGCCCCGACCCGGAGCCCGACGAGCACCGCC
>NZ_JBFUMD010000313.1:0-4777 GCF_054049555.1 Nocardioides sp. P5_C9_2 | reverse complement strand
GTCCTGGAGCATCTGCCGCTGGACGCGGGCCAGCTTGTTGATGACTTCGACCATGTGCACCGGGATGCGGATGGTGCGGGCCTGGTCGGCCATGGCCCGGGTGATCGCCTGGCGGATCCACCACGTGGCGTACGTGGAGAACTTGTAGCCCTTGGTGTAGTCGAACTTCTCGACGGCGCGGATCAGGCCGAGGTTGCCCTCCTGGATCAGGTCCAGGAAGAGCATGCCGCGACCGGTGTAGCGCTTGGCCAGCGAGACCACGAGGCGCAGGTTGGCCTCGAGGAGGTGGTTCTTGGCGCGACGGCCGTCCTCGGAGATCCACTCGAGCTCCTCGAGCACCTTCGGCGTGATCTTGCCGCCCTTGGCGAGCTTCTCCTCGCTGAAGAGGCCGGCCTCGATCCGCTTGGCGAGCTCAACCTCCATCTCGGCGTTGAGGAGGGGCACCTTGCCGATCTGCTTGAGGTAGTCCTTCACCGGGTCGGCGGTCGCGCCGGCGACCATGACCTGCTGCTCGGGCTCGTCGGTGTCGTCGGAGGCGGAGACCGTGAAGGCCTGCTTCTCGTCCTCCTTGATGGTCGGATCGACCTTGACGTCCTTCTCGAACTGCTCGTCCGGGACGTCGGGAAGGATCTTCTTGCCGTCGGCCCCGATGGTCGCGGGCTCCAGCTCGGTCTCGAGGTCGACCGGGGCGCCGGCAGCAGCGGCCTTCTTCGCGGCCGCCTTCTTGGCGGGAGCCTTCTTGGCCGGTGCCTTGGCCGGTGCCTCAGCGGCAGGGGTCTCCTTGGCGGCAGCGGCCTTCGTGGCCGCCTTCTTCGCGGTGGCCGCGGTGGTCGTCTTGCGGGCACCCGAGGTGGCGGCGACGGCGCGCGAGGTGTCGGCGCCGATCTCGACCGAGATGCCCAGGCCACTCAGGTGGCCGAGGAGGGCCTTGAGGTGGCGTGGCTCGACCTGGGCGTCGTCACTGGCCTGTCGAAGGTCGTGGGTGGTCACACTGCCAACGGGGGTGCCTCGCTCGATGAGCGAGACGATGGCCGGGTGCGCGAGCACCTCTGCGGGGAGCAACTTGCGTGCGTGCGAGGACACGAACACCTCTCGTCGAAAGACTTCGGGGCGCGGCAAGACCCGTTGTCGTCAAGTGCCGCACCGTCATTCTGCCACGGCAGTCCTCACGGCCCGAACCGGCGTCCTTGTCGGCGCGGCCGGCGACATACTTGAGTGGATCCGTACACTTCCCCCCGAGGGGAGTACCTCACCAAGACCACCCGGTCAGTACGGCGCGACGACTCGCGCCTCGGGTGGGCGCCGGTCGCCGTTCGCGGCGTACGGCGAGGGAGACCTCAGGCCCGGCAGCAACCTGTCCTGAGATCTCGAGGAGAGCTCCGTGCTCGACACCATTGCCACCCCGACCCTGTGGTGGGTCACCATCGGCGCCGTCGTCGGCCTGCTGGTGATCGACTTCATCGCCACCCGCAAGCCCCACGAGGTCTCGATGCGGGAGGCCGTCGCCTGGTCGGTCTTCTACGTCGCCCTCCCCCTGCTCTTCGGCCTGTACGTCTGGAACGCCCACGGCTCGGACCGGGGACTGGAGTACTACACCGGCTACCTGGTCGAGAAGACGCTGAGCGTCGACAACCTGTTCGTCTTCATGCTGCTGCTGGCCGCGTTCGCGGTGCCCAAGGCGCTCCAGCAACGGGTGCTCCTGTACGGCATCGTCGGGGCGCTCGTGCTGCGCGGCATCTTCATCGCGGCAGGGGCCGCCGCGCTGGACCGCTTCGACTGGGTCTTCCTGGTCTTCGGCGGGGTCCTGCTGCTCACCGGCCTGAAGCTGCTGCGTGACGCCGTGTCGGGCCAGGACCACGAGATGGACGTCAACGAGATGCGCATCGTGCGCCTCATCCGTCGGGTGATGCCGGTGACGGACGACTACGAGGGCACCCGGCTCGTCGTACGCCGCGACGGCACGCGATGGTTGACCCCGTTCGCCCTCGTCGTCATCGCCGTCTTCGCGACCGACGTGGTGTTCGCCGTCGACTCGGTGCCCGCCGTCTACGGCATCACCGGCGACCCCTACCTCGTGTTCGCCACCAACGCGTTCGCCCTGCTCGGCCTGCGAGCGCTGTACTTCGTGCTGCAGGGGGCGCTGGCCACGCTGGTCCACCTCTCCTACGGCCTGGCGGCCATCCTCGGCTTCATCGGGATCAAGCTGGTGCTGCACTGGGCCCACGAGGTGTGGGCGTGGGTCCCCTCGGTGCCCACCTTGGCCTCGCTCGCCGTCATCCTCGGCATCCTCGCCCTCACCACGGCGACCAGCCTGATCGCCACGCGACGTGCCGCGGACGCGGACGCGGAGGTGGGCGACCACGAGCCGGAGCCGGCCGACACCGTGTAGGCCGGCGGGAGCTCAGGTGCTCAGGTGCTCAGGAGTTCGGGACGAAGATCGCGCGGTACCTCCAGGTCCCGTCCGAGCTCACGACCGATGCTCCCCCCGTGACGCGACCGTTGGCGAAGGGCTGGCTTCGCAGGGCGCCGTCGGTCGAGGATCCGTACAGGATCCGCCCCGAGGCCAGCGTCATGCCTGCCACGGACCCGAAGGTCGTCCCGCTGGAGGCCTCGACGTAGGTCTCGGCGCCCACCACCTCGCTCTCCGGCGTGAAGTAGCGGTAGAGCAACCGGCTGTCGCCGGCGACCGTGTAGTAGATGCGGTGTGTCACGGGGTCGTAGAACATCCCGGTCAGGCCGGCGATCGCGAACGGGATACGCGTGCCGGTGTCCGGGTCGTCGCGCAGGTTGACCACGCGCTGGGTGCCGACGGCACCGGTGGTCCGGTCGAAGGTCCGCTTGTACAAAGCCCCGTCCGCGAGGCCGTAGTAGACCGTGCCGTTGAGGAGGAACGCGCCGCGGACGGTCGACCAGTTGATCGCGGTGTTCGCGGTGCTCGGCGAGCCGATCGGCGTCCCGGACGCATCCACCGTCCGTCGCTGCAGCGCGCCGCCGGTGGTGCCGGTCGTGAGCGGCGCCACGAAGAGGTCGTTCGGCAGGACGGCGGCCGCGACGTCGGGCACCGTGGTGCCACCGGCCAGCGGCATCAGCGCGACCCGGCCGTGCCTCTCGCCCCCGATGGTGGTGGTGTCGCTGCCCACCCAGAGACCCTGGCTCGTCGCGAACAGCGCCTGGGCGCCGACCCCGCGCGCCCGTCCGGGGTTCCAGGACAGGGGCAGCCCGTTGGTCGGGTCGAGCGCGGCGATCCCTTCGCGGCCCACCGCGCCGGGACCCGCCTGATCGCCCTGGAACGGGTTGTTGGTCCAGCGCATGTGCCCGCCGACGTAGACGGCACTGCCGGTGATGGCCACCCCGTAGCTGGTGTCACCGCCCGTGTAGTCGACCCAGGTCGGGTCGTTGCTCGCGCTGGCCGTCTCCCAGCGCGAGATGCTGTCGCACATGGTCCCGGACGCGGCCCCTCCGGCGAAGGCTCCGGTCGCCGAGATCACGAAGTAGGAACCGGTGGGCGAGAAGTCGATGTCCCGGGTGAAGGAGTCGAAGACGCCGGCGCAGCGGTTGTGCCCCCGGTCGTACCTGGTGGTCGCCCAGGGCGCGACGGTCGCGACGGCGCCGCTGGTGTCCAGCACGGCCACCTGCACGCGTGTGAGTCCGCCGACCGTGGAGAAGTTGCCGATGGCGGCCAGCCGCGAGCCGTCCGGGGTCACGTCGAAGCGCTTGACGTTGGTGGTGCCCCCGCCGGCGTTGTTCGGGTCGTAGACGCCGGTGAAGCCGATGTTGACGCCCGACAGGACGGCGCCGGTCGTGGAGTCGAGCGCGGCGAGGGCGGCGCGGCTCGTGGTGACCCCCGCCGACCTGACGTTGACGAACGCGCCCCCGATGTAGAGGCGGGCACCGCGGACGACGACCTCGTTGACCTTGGCGTTGGGGACTGCGTTGAACGACGGCACCACGGCACCGCTGGAGGTCAGCTTGACCACGCGCTTGATCGCGGTGCTGCCGCCCACCGAGCCGAATGCCCCGCCGGCGTAGATGTAGGTGCCGTCGGTGTCGAGGGAGTTGACCGCGCCGCCGAGGTTGGGGTTGAACGCGGTGTCGATGGCGCCCGTGGTGGCGTCGAACGCGAAGATCCGGTTGCGGACCAGGTCGTCGCCGGTGTTGGCGTAGGTGCCGGCAGGACTCACCGACGTGAAGGTTCCCGCGGCGATGATCTTGTTGCCGACCTGCGTGATCGCGATGACCGACCCGTTCATGACGTGCGGCGTGTTGTCCGCCGGGTTGGCGGAGACGACACCGGTGCCGTGGTCGGCGTTGACGGCCCCGGCGGGGACGTGCGCCGCGGCCAGCAGTGACAGGGAGGCCGCGAGCAGCGCCGCGCCCCTCAGGGTTCGACGGTGCATCCCAGGCTCCTCGGTGTCGAGGACGGTAGCCGCGCCCCGACGGCGCGCACGTCCACCGCGCGACCTTCGCCCACGCGCGGTCCCGTGGCCCCAGCGTCGGGCCGACATCGCCCAAACCGGGTAGGGATCCCGTACGGACAGCCCGGCCTGGTGTCAGGCGGGGTCGGTCGCCTTGGCGGCGGCCTTCTTCTGCTTCTTGAAGTCGCGCACCTTGAGCAGGGAGGCCCCGTCGACGACGTCG
This sequence comes from Nocardioides sp. P5_C9_2, assembly GCF_054049555.1. NCBI lineage: Bacteria > Bacillati > Actinomycetota > Actinomycetes > Propionibacteriales > Nocardioidaceae > Nocardioides > Nocardioides sp. P5_C9_2. The sequence goes on along the minus strand of NZ_JBFUMD010000313.1, from coordinate 139 downwards.
GCCACGGAGCGGTGGCCGTCCAGTGCGTAGTCGCCGACGACGGCCTCCCAGCCCTCCGGCCGTACGCCACACTGCTTGGCGAGCAGGGCGATGAAGATCTGCGCCTTCTGCCTGCCGAACCCCGGCAGCGCCATCATCC
>NZ_JBFUMD010000312.1:0-4777 GCF_054049555.1 Nocardioides sp. P5_C9_2 | reverse complement strand
CGCCACGCCGTACGGCCTCGTCCGGCACGGCGTCGCGCCGGACCACCTCAAGACCAAGGGGGCGGCCGACGCATTCGCCCAGGTGGCGAGCTACAAGCAGACCACCGTCCGTCTCGGTCTGGAGATCGGTCGCGATCTGACCCACACCGACCTGCTCGAGACCCACCACGCGGTCGTGTACGCCACCGGCACCCCGCAGGGCCGCAAGCTCGGACTGCCGGGCGAGGACCTGCCCGGGAGCACTTCGGCGGCTGAGTTCGTGAGCTGGTACAACGGCCACCCGGACCACTCGGCGCACGAGTTCGACCTGAGCCACGAACGGGCCGTCATCATCGGCAACGGCAATGTCGCGCTCGACATGGCGCGTCTGCTGCTCCTTCCGACCGAGCGACTGCGCGAGTCCGAGCTCGCCCCGGGCGCTCTCGCGGACCTCGGTGGCTCGTCCGTGGAGGAGGTGGTGGTGCTGGGTCGCCGCGGCGCCGAGTTCGCAGCCTTCACCTCCCCGGAGCTGCGGGCACTGATCAACGACCCCGACATCGATCTCGTCGTCGACCCCGCCGACGCGGCGGAGGTCGCGGCTGCCGCCGAGGCCGACGACGAGATCAGCCCGGCTGGCTTCGCTCTGAGGCAGAAGGCTGCGCTGCTCACCTCGGCCGCCAACGCGCCCCGCACAGGAGGCAAACGGCTCGTCCTCCGGTTCAACGTGACCCCGGCCGTGATCCTCGGCAACGACCACGTGATCGGGCTCGAAGCCACCGGCGGTGAGAGGATCGAGGCCGGACTCGTCCTGCGGGCCACCGGCTACCTCAGTGAAGGTGTCGCCGACCTGGATGTCGGACTGCCTGGTGGTCGCTTCAGCCACGACGCTGGCAGGGTGCTCGACCCGATCACGGGCGTGCCGGCCGCCGGCACGTACGCCGCCGGATGGGTCAAGCGCGGGCCGAGCGGCGTGATCGGCACCAACCGGTCTTGCGCTGCCGAGACGGTCGCCAGCCTGCTCGACGACTGCGCCGCCGGAAAGCTCGCCGACCCCGCCGGCGGGAGTGCCGAGCTCGACGAGCTCCTCGCCACCCGTGGCCTGCCGCTGATCGACATCAAGGGCTGGAAGGCGATAGACGCCTTCGAGATCGGTGCCGGCACCGAGACCGGACGTCCGCGGGTCAAGGTCGTCGACGCCGATGAGCAGCGCCGGATCGCGCAGGCCCCAGGATGACCGTCCTCGAGCATCGACTGGCCGGGCTCGACGCCCCGATCGCCTCACCTGCGCCTGCAGCCTCTCGTGCGCCCGTTGTCTGTCCTCCGGGTCAGCGCGACCCGCGCGAGCTCCACCGAGCAGGCCTAGGCCGAGATCGATGAGCTCGAGTCGCGCCCCGGAAGGCCACCACCCACCGAAAGAAAGAAGGAACTCATGTCTGGACGCGTTGAGGGCAAGGTCGCTCTCATCACGGGAGCGGCTCGCGGTCAGGGCCGTGCCGAGGCAGTGCGCCTCGCCCAGGAAGGTGCCGCGATCATCGCGGTCGACATCTGCGCTCCGCTCCCGCAGGTCCTCTACAACGCTGCGACCGACGACGATCTCGCCGAGACCGTTGCCCTCGTCGAGGGATCTGGCGGCAAGATCGTCGCAGCCAAGGCCGACATCCGGGACCGGGCGGCGCTCCAGGCTGCGATCGATCTGGGGGTGGAGACCTTCGGCAAGCTCGACGTCGTCGTCGCCAACGCCGGCATCATGATCATGAAGCCCTGGGACAAGGTCACGCCCGAGGACTTCGCCATCATCCAGGACATCAACGTCACCGGCACCTGGAACACCATCCAGCTCGCGGCTCCGCACCTCATCGCGGCCGGTGGCGGCTCGATGATCCTGACCAGCTCGGTGGCCGGACTCAAGGGCCAGCCGTTCCTGTCGCCCTACACCGCCAGCAAGCACGCCGTTGTCGGCCTGATGAGGGCCTACGCCTCCGAGCTCGCCCAGCACAAGATCCGGGTCAACACGGTGCATCCGACCGGGGTGCTCACCGGCATGGGAAGTGGTGACGCAATGACCTCGATCGGGGACTTCTTCGCCGACAACCCGCGGATTGCGCCCATGTTCATGAACATGCTCGACGTGGACATCACCATGCCCGAGGACCAGGCCGAGGCCGTCCTGTGGCTGGCTTCGGACGAGTCGAAGTTCGTCACCGCCACCGAACTGCGGGTCGACGCCGGCTGTACCGCCTTCTGACCCGACCTCTCGGACGGCCGGTCGTCATGCTCGGCGAGGTGCTTGCCGAGCATGACCCCGACCCCGTTCGCGATGCCGGAGTGCCGGGTTGCCGCCCAGCGCGCGGCCGAGTCGCTCGACGCGCAGGCCGTGGCGTCCGCCACCGCTTCTTCGCTGGCACCCTGAGCGAGCCGGCTAGGACTCCTCGTCGATGGGGCGCTCGATCTCGTGCGCCGGGTCGAGCAGCGGCCCGGTCGTGGGCCCGGGTGCTCGGGCCACACCTCTTGCCCGACCTCGAGGCACGACAGCGTGGAGCCCACGATGGCGTGGGCGGATCGGCCCCGTCATCGACAACGCCCCGGTCCGCTGGCGGAACCGGGGCCCCATCGTCGAGCTGAGGTCAGTAGTCGTCGCCGGTCGCCTCGACCAAGGTCTTGCCGGCGTGACTCTCGGCGACCGTGTCGATGACGGAGAGCATCTGCTTGGTCCAGTACTCGGCCGCCGCCTTGCCGTCACCCTTCTCGGCCAGGTCGAGTCCCTTGCCCAAGGCCTTCTTGACACTGGCGCCCGTGCCGACGTTGCTCTCGGTGGCGTCCTCCAGCTCGGTGCCCACCACCTCGGTCAGTGCCCCGTAGAGCAACTCCATCGGTCGGTTGCCGGCGAGGCTGAACAGGCGAAGGAAGAAGTCGACATAGGCGGCTGGAATCGACGAGGCTCTGCTCAGCTCGTCCAACAGCTCGCGCAGCTCTGCGACGGCGGCCTCCCGGTCGGCGCAATCGGCCAACAATCGGAACCCGAGAGGCTCGAAGTAGGCACGAGCGACGAAGACGTCCTTGAGCGGGACACGATCGAACTGCATGATCACGCCGAGGTAGCGAGCCGCCACCGCGACGTCGGGCTTGACCGCGCGGGCGCCGCCGCGCGAGCCGCGGCGGACCTCGATCAGGCGCTCTGACTCCAGGATCCGGAACGCTTCGCGCAGCGATGGACGCGAGATGCCGAACTGCTCCATCAGGGTGGCCTCGCTGGGCAGTGGCTCGCCCTCCCCGATCGCTCCGCTCACGATCTGCGCGCGTAGCGTGCGCGCGACCACCTCGGCGGTCTTGGGGACCCGCACTCGCCCGTGACCGGCAGTCTCAACGACACTCACTGGGGATTCCTCTCGACCGCTAACTGACATATCCTTGTACCAGATTAGACTATTAGCCTACTGGCAACACGCCGAGGGCAGGTCGGAACGGGCAGGGGGCCCGCCTCTGCCCACTGGCGGCGGTGCGATCGCGGCGGTGTGGATCGTCGCCCATGGAGCATTCGCAGTGCCGAGCAGCATCCGGTCCCTGGGGCCACGCCACGTCGGCGATGCGCAGGATCCGCTTCACGGCAACCACACCTCGTTGTGCTGGCCCGCAGCGGCAGCGGGCCCGGGGGCTGGGCGGGCGACGGGTGCGGCGACGAGATGGCGGCCCGTCGCCGTGTCGACCCACCAGTCCCCGTCGTGGTGGATCACGGTGGCGTCGGGGGTGGGACCGACCGCCTCCCGCGTGACGTCGAGCATGGAGATGTCCAGCAGGCTGGCCTCGTCTGCCAGCAGGGCCTGTGCGGCAGCGGCCGCGGCTGCGGCCCCGGTGAGGGGGTCGGCGAGCGCATCGCCGACGGGCAGCAGGTCATCACCGTCGACCACGGCGAGGCCGGCCGCGACGGCCACGTCGTCGCCGAATCCGACGGTGTCGGACTGTCTTCCGCGAGCGGTGATGGAGAGCCACGACACTCCGCTGGCGACGTACTCCCGAGCGTCGATGCCCAGCGCTTCGAGGGCCCGCGGACGCGAGCCTTCCAGCACCAGATCGGCCCGCCCGAGCAGGTCGGCAAGGCGGCGGCGGTCGTCGGGGTCGGTGAAGTCGAGCGCGACCGAGTCGTGGCCGGCGTGCAGCAGGTCGTAGAAGGCGGCCGGCCCGCGCCGGGCACCGTCGAGCCGGCGGGTCGACTCCACCTTGACCACGCGGCAGCCCGCGAGACCCAGGAGATGGGCACACAGCGGCCCGGCCCACAGTGAGGTGAGGTCGACGACGAGGGGGCGTTCGGGCAGCGCGCGTCGCGCCCCGGGTTCGCGGCGGACCGCCGGCCTGGTGGCGGGCGCCGGTGGCCAGGCGGCCGCGGGAAGACCGAGCAGGCGGGCGCGCTCGAACGCCTCCCCGGTCGTGCCGGTTCGGGCCCAGGCGGCGACGGCATCCCATGGATCGGCGACGGCGCCCTCGACCAACGCGGGCACCAGGTCGAGGTCGTCGGGGCGCGCCAGCGAGAGGCCGAGCCATCCGTCTGCGGTGGGCACGGCCCGGAATGCGCGACCAGCCGAGAACGGTCCTCGTCGCGACAGCTCGGCCAGGGCCGCGCGTTCGCCGAGCAGGCGGGAGTCCGCCAACGGCGCGCGACCGTCCGCGGGTGTGCCGGTGCGCGCTGCAGTGGCCGCGGCGTAGTCGGCGAGGTGGCGCTCGATCAGACCTGCCGGTTCGCCGGGCGCGAGCACCGGGGCCGATCCGGGGCGGCCGCTGAGCCACATCGCACCGGAGTGGGCCC
>NZ_JBFUMD010000311.1:0-4790 GCF_054049555.1 Nocardioides sp. P5_C9_2 | reverse complement strand
GCACCAGGCCGAGCTGAGCGACATCGCCGCCAGCGGCGAGCCCGGTGCGATCCTCGGAGCCCTGGACGCCTACCGTGACCTGCGCGCGCAGGCTCCCGACGACCTCCGGGACGAGTGGACCCAGGTCGTCACCAGGCTCGAGGACCTCCAGGAGGCCCTCGCCGCCGCGGACGTCGACCCCGCGTCGTACGACCCCGAGGTCACGCCGCAGGACCTCCCCGACGAGGACCGGCGGGCCGTGGAGTCGGCTGCGCGGGCGCTGGGGGAGACGGGGACGATCGAGGCGATGGGCGGCATCGAGCAGCAGGCCCTCGACGTGTGCGGGACGCCGCTGAGCCAGTAGCGGTCGGTCCCCACCCCGCATTGCAGGGCGTCCGTCGTTCTGACTAGATTGACCGGGTCGTCCCACCCGCGACCACCCCGACCAACGGCCGCACGGACCGACCCACACACCCCGACACACACCCCGACACACAGCCAGAAGGACCCGTTTCGTGGCCTTGCCCCCTCTCACGCCCGAGCAGCGCCTGGCGGCCCTCGACAAGGCCGCCGCCTCCCGACGGGAGCGCGCCGAGGTCAAGAACCGGCTCAAGAACTCGGGCGCCTCGCTCATGGACGTCGTCCACGAGGGGCAGGACAACGAGGTCATCGGCAAGATGCGCGTCGTCGAGCTGCTCCAGTCGATGCCCGGCCTCGGCAAGGTCCGGGCCCGGCAGGTGATGGAGCGCCTCGGCATCGCCGAGAGCCGTCGCGTCCGTGGCCTGGGGATCAAGCAGGTCGCCGCGCTCCAGCGTGAGTTCGGCCCCCGCGAGGAGTCTTGAGCGAGCCACGCCGGTCCCGACTGATCGTGCTCGCCGGCCCCACGGCCGTCGGCAAGGGCACCGTGGCCGCCGAGGTGCGCCGGCACCACCCGGAGGTCTGGCTGTCGGTCTCGGCGACGACGCGTGACCCGCGTCCCGGCGAGGAGAACGGCGTCCACTACTGGTTCGTCTCCGACGACGACTTCGACGCCATGGTCGAGCGCGGCGACCTCCTCGAGTGGGCGACCGTCCACGGCACGCACCGCTACGGCACGCCGCGCGGTCCCGTCGAGCTGGCGCTGGCCTCCGGTCACCCGGCGATGCTCGAGATCGACCTCCAGGGCGCGCGGCAGGTCCGCACGACCATGCCCGAGGCTCTCTTCGTGTTCCTCAAGCCGCCGTCGTGGGACGAGCTGGTACGCCGCCTCGTCGGTCGCGGCACCGAGACCGAGTCCCAGCGGGAGCGTCGACTGGCCACGGCCCGCGACGAGCTKGCGGCCGAGTCGGAGTTCGACGTGACCGTGGTCAACCACGAAGTTCACGCTGCCGCGGACGAGTTGGTAACCTTGATGAGGATCGACCCCGCGTCGGACCCTGCCCCGGACTGATCGGGCCGGATCACCACGACAATTCTGCACCAACCACTCTCTGTGAGGCTCCCAGCTGTGTCTGCCCCCAACATCGCCGCCGAGGGCGTGACCAACCCCTCGATCGACGACCTGCTCACCAAGACCGACAGCAAGTACAAGCTGGTTCTCTACAGCGCCAAGCGCGCCCGCCAGATCAACGCCTACTACTCCCAGCTCGGCGAGGGCCTGCTGGAGTACGTCGGCCCGCTGGTCGACACCGTCGTCCAGGAGAAGCCGCTCTCGATCGCGCTGCGCGAGATCAACGAGGACCTCCTCACCTGCGAGGACGTCGACCCGGCCGAGCTCGCCGCCGAGGAGGCCGCTGCCGCGGCCGCGCGCGCCGAGGCGTCGACCTTCTCGGAGTGACGTGACCTCCCCGGACGACTCCGTCCGCGAGACTCTCGACGACGTGGCCGTTTCCCCGGCGGGGAAGCGGCCACGAGTCGTCCTCGGGGTCGGTGGCGGCATCGCCGCCTACAAGGCGTGCGAGCTCCTGCGCCGCCTCACCGAGTCCGGCCACGACGTCACGGTGGTCCCCACGGCAGCGGCCCTCGAGTTCGTCGGGGCCCCGACGTGGGCGGCGCTGTCCGGCAAGCCGGTCTCGACCGACGTGTGGTCCGACGTCCACGAGGTGCCGCACGTGCGCATCGGCCAGTCGGCCGACCTCGTCGTGGTGGCRCCGGCGACCGCCGACCTGATGGCGCGGGCGGCCCACGGGCTCGCCGACGACCTGCTCACCAACACCCTGCTCACCGCCCGGTGCCCGGTCGTGCTGGCGCCGGCCATGCACACCGAGATGTGGGAGCACCCCGCCACCGCCGCCAACGTCGCGACCCTGCGCGCCCGCGGTGTGATCGTCGTCGAGCCCGCCGAGGGCCGTCTCACCGGCAAGGACACCGGCAAGGGCCGCCTGCCCGAGCCGGGCGAGATCTTCGAGCTCGCGCTCGAGGTGCTCGCGCGCGGTGCCACGGCGACCGACCTGAGCGGTCGACGCGTCGTGGTGAGCGCCGGCGGCACCCGGGAGTACCTCGACCCGGTCCGCTTCCTCGGCAACCGCTCGTCCGGCCTCCAGGGATACGCCCTCGCCCGGGCCGCTGCCGCCCGCGGCGCCGAGGTCACCCTCGTCAGCGCCAACGTCACGCTGGCCGACCCGGCCGGCGTCAAGGTCGTCCGGGTCGAGACGACGGCGCAGCTGCGCGACGAGGTCGTGCTGGCTGCCGGCTCCGCCGACGCGGTGGTGATGGCGGCGGCCCCGGCCGACTTCCGCCCGACCGCGGTCAGCGAGGCCAAGATCAAGAAGGCCGACGACGGCTCCGCGCCGGCGATCGAGCTCGAGCAGAACCCCGACATCCTCAAGGAGATCTCCCACGAGCGGCAGCGCCCCGGGACGGTCATCGTCGGGTTCGCGGCCGAGACGGGCGACGACACCGGCGACGTCCTCGACCTCGCGCGCGCCAAGCTGGCCCGCAAGGGCTGCGACCTGCTCGTGGTCAACGACGTCAGCGGGGGCGCCGTGTTCGGCAGCCCCGACAACGAGGCCGTGATCCTGGCCGTCGACGGGGCCACGGTCGACGTGCCCCACGGCACCAAGAGCGCCCTCGCCCACGTGGTGTGGGACGAGGTCGCGAGTCGATTCGCCCGCTGAGACGGGCATCTTGCATAGTGGGCCACGGAATACCGTGGGTCACCCGAGCACCTCGACAGGAGCATCTTCCGTGGCTGGACGCCTCTTCACCTCCGAGTCCGTGACCGAGGGTCACCCGGACAAGATCGCCGACCGGATCAGCGACTCGGTGCTGGACCACCTCATGGAGCACGACCCCGACCGCGAGAACCTGCGGGTCGCGGTCGAGACGCTGCTGACGACCGGGCTGGTCGTCGTGGCCGGCGAGGTGCGCACCAACGCCTACGCGCCGGTCGCGGACCTGGTCCGCAAGGCGATCCTCGAGATCGGCTACGACTCCTCCGACAAGGGCTTCGACGGCGCCACGTGCGGCGTCCAGGTCGCCATCGGCGCCCAGTCCAGCGACATCGCCGCCGGGGTCGACAGCGGGCACGAGTCCCGCGTCGGTTCCTCCGAGGACGACCTCGACCGCCGCGGCGCCGGCGACCAGGGCCTCATGTTCGGCTACGCCTGCGACGACACCCCCGAGCTGATGCCGCTGCCGATCATGATCGCCCAGCGGCTCGCGCAGCGACTGACCGAGGTCCGCAAGGACGAGACGCTCGCCTACCTCCGCCCGGACGGCAAGACCCAGGTCACCATCGAGTACGACGAGCAGGACCGCCCGGTGCGCATCGACACCGTCGTGCTGTCCACCCAGCACTCCGAGGACGTCGACCACGCCACCCTCGAGGCCGACATCAAGCAGCACGTCATCGACGTGGTGCTGGCCGGCTTCGACATCCCGTCCGAGGGCTACCGCCTGCTGGTCAACCCCACCGGCAAGTTCGTCGTCGGTGGCCCGATGGGCGACGCCGGCCTCACCGGTCGCAAGATCATCGTGGACACCTACGGGGGCATGGCGCGCCACGGTGGCGGCGCCTTCTCCGGCAAGGACCCGTCCAAGGTCGACCGCTCCGCGGCGTACGCGATGCGCTGGGTGGCCAAGAACGTCGTGGCCGCCGGCCTCGCCCGTCGCTGCGAGGCGCAGGTCGCCTACGCCATCGGCAAGGCCGCGCCCGTGGGTGTCTTCATCCAGACCTTCGGGACCGGCGTCGTCTCCGACGAGGCGATCCAGGCCGCCGTGCTGGAGGTCTTCGACCTCCGTCCGGCCGCGATCATCCGCGATCTCGACCTGCTGCGCCCGATCTACGCCCAGACGTCGGCCTACGGCCACTTCGGTCGCGAGCTGCCCGACTTCACCTGGGAGCACACCGACCGCGCCGACAAGCTCAGGGCCGCCGCCGGGGCGTGATCCGTTCCGCACCGGTCGGGGCGATGTCGGTCCGGATTGGTTGAATGCCGACCATGACCAACCACGAGGCCGGGCCGGCAGAGATGCTGCCCGGCCTCCGTGCGTCCGTCGCTGACGGCAGGGCCCGCGCCGCCGCCACCCGGGCCCGCAAGGCCGCCGAGTTCGAGCCGGCCGACGTCGACCCGGTCGCCCGCGTCCTCGTCGACGTGCCGCTGGCACACCTCGACCGCACCTTCGACTACGCCGTCCCTGAGGCGTACGCCGCGACCGCGGTCCCCGGCGCCCGGGTCAAGGTCCGATTCGCCGGTCAGGACGTCGGTGGCTTCGTCGTCGCGCGCGCCTCGACGACCGAGCACACCGGTCGCCTGCAGCCGCTGCGGCGCGTCGTCAGCCCCGAGCCGGTGCTCAGCTCCGTCGTCGCCGACCTCACGGCCGCTGTGGCC
>NZ_JBFUMD010000310.1:0-4795 GCF_054049555.1 Nocardioides sp. P5_C9_2 | reverse complement strand
CCCATCCGCTCGGGCGCAGACGCCACACCGGTCAGCAGGCCGCCGGCGATGGTCGCGCCGAGGGCGGCGCGTCCGGAGCTGGGCAGGATCGTCCGGAATCGGGTGGGTGTGCGGGACACGAGGCTCCTCGGCTGCGCATGAGGGAGAGCTGGCGGGCCCGAGCCTACGTTCGGACCCGCAGGACCAGGGCACGKCTCCTCGCGAAAATGCCTGTCCACCGCACCCTGCCGGCCCTAGGTTCGGCCCATGACGTTGCAATGGGAACAGGTGATCGTCCACGCCGTGGACCCGGCGGCCCTGGGGCACTGGTGGGCCGAGGCACTCGGTTGGGTGGAGGTCTACTCCTCCGCCGACGAGTTCGAGATCCGCGCGGAGCCGGAACGCATGCCGGGGTTGGACTTCGTGCGCATCGACGAGGTCAAGAAGGCCAAGAGCCGCCTGCATCTCGACTTCAGGCCCGATGACCAGGAGGCCGAGGTGGCTCGGCTGGTCGCCCATGGTGCGCGGCGGGTCGACATCGGCCAGGGTGACCGGCCGTGGGTCGTGCTGGCGGACCCCGAGGGCAACGAGTTCTGCGTCCTCGCCCCCACGACCTGACGGGTCGGCGCGCGGACGAGGTAGTGCCAGCCAGCGGCGTCAGGCGCCGTCCTCGGTCAGGGTCGTGGCGGGCAGCCAGTCGGCTCCGAGGAGCTGGGCGACGTCGGCGAGGCCGGTGTTGTCGCCGCCCACGGTGTCGGAGGCCGCGGCGATCCGTTCCACCATCACCTTGCCGACCTGCTCCTCGATGGTGCCCTCGGCATACGCGATGTGCCACGGCGAGACCTGGTGGTCACGGTGGGTGCGGCCGGTCACCTGCCGTCCGGCGATGCCCGAGAAGCGGGCCTGGTGGAAGACACCGACCCGCGGGTCCGTGCTCGCACGGCGGCCGTCCGCGAGGGTCTCGCCGGCATGCAGGCTCATCGAGGCGACCGTGGTGAAGACGCAGACCTTCGCCTGCCCTGTCTGGAACCGGAGCCGCTCCGCCTCCGGGTCGAACCGGTCGCGGCCGTAGATCGTGGCGACCTCGATGCCGCTGTCACGAAGCCGGTCGGCGATCGGGTCGGCGGCGGTGGCCACGAACTCGACCGAGCACGCCACCTGTCGCTCCCCCTCGACCTGCTGGGCGATCCACGCGACCGTCGAGTCGACGCGGATGAGCCCGGCCTTCTGCCGGAAGCGCAGGAGCGCGGCCCGACCCTTCGCGACATTGCGCCCGCGCCGGGCGATGTCCATCTCACGACAGAACTCTCCCCATTCGGCCTCGTACGCCGTCCGCTCCGCCGGCGTGAGCGCCACCGGCATCCCGGAGATCGGCACCGGCCCCCACGGCGCGGCCCGGTGCAGCAGCGCCGGGGGCCGCTCCTCCTCGAGCCAGCCGCGCACGAGCTTGAGGTCCGCCGCGCGCCGCGCCGCATCGGTGGTCCACGTCGCGCCGTAGCGTCCCCGTTCCACCCCGACGCCGTGGCGCTCGAGGGCGGTTGCGAACGCGTCCCCGGGTTGCGTCGCCGAGGTCCACTCCTTCATCGACTCGCCCAGCACCTGTGCATATGCCGGAGCAAGGTAGGGCAGCTCGAGCGGCGTGTGTCCGGGCGTCGCGGTGGTCGCGATGACGAACGGCGCCTTGTCGTGCGGCTTCCCGTGACCCGAGATCCGCGCCCAGAGCTTCCACCGCTTCGTCGTCGTACGCCGCAGGGCGTGGGCCTCGTCGGCGACGATCACGTCCCAGGTGTGGTCCTTGACCTTCTCCAGCCGGTCCCAGGTGATGACGACCCACTCCAGGCCGCCATCCCCCAGCGCCGTGATCGTGCGGCACCAGTGGCCGATCGTGATCGCGGCGGGACGGTCGGCCACGACGAGCACCCGCCGCGCGCCTCGCAGGTCGCCCACCGCCACCGCGCCGAGGACCGCGGCGATCGTCTTGCCGACACCGGGCTCGTCGGCGAGCAGGAACTGCCGGCCGCCCGCCGCGGCGCGTGCGGCGATCGCATCGGCTGCCTCGAACTGGGTCCTGCGAGGCTCGAGCTCATCGGTCGGCTCGGGGTTGGGACTCGGATGGTCGGGACTGAGGGTGTTCTCGATGAACCGACCGAGCGTGTAGGGCCCCGGGGAGTACGGCGCGAGGTGCGCGGGCAGGGCGGCCCCGACGTACAGGTGGGTCTTGACGGCAGGGTGCCAGGTGGCCCCGTCGACCTGCGTCCCGTACGGCACGTCGAGCACCCACAGCCGCTCACCCGGCCCAGCGGCCGGCAACGGTCGCTGCTGCTGTCGCGTGCCGGGCCGACGAGCACCGGATCGTCGAGGTCTGGCCATCCCCGGACGCTATCGGTGTCTCCCCCACGGCTGTCCGGCGCCGCACCGTGCCGCAGACCCGTAAGGTTTCTGCATGCCCGAAGGTCCCGATCACCCCATCGCCTACACCGCACTCCAGCCTGGTACGTCGGTGCAGACGAGCGACGGCCACCACTTCGCCACCGTCCAGGCCGTTCTGGTCGATGAGGCGGTCTCGGTGTTCGACGGCATCGTCGTCCAGACCGAGGAAGGTGCGCGGTTCGTGGACGCGGACCAGGTCGCCTCGATCTACACCACCCATGTCCGCACGACCCTGTCGAGGGAACAGGCGACGAACCTGGCGCTGCCGGATCGTTCGACCCTGATCGACATCAAGCCGCCGAGGTCGATGGCCGCACGGCTGGGCCGCAGGTTCCGTCGCGGGAAGCGGTAGCGCTCTGCGCATCGTGCTCCTGGGCGACAGCCATCTTGCGAGGGTCCGTCGCGACCTCCCCATGCTGGGCCCCGACGTCCACAACGCGGCGGAGGGCGGCGCCCCTGCGCTGGACCTCGTCGCGCAGGCGACCAGGGCGGCCGTCGATGAGGGGGACCTGGTCGTGGTGTCGGTCGGCACCAACGACGCCGCGCCGTGGAAGCCGGTCCCGGTGAGGGTGTTCGCGAGAGCCGTGCTCGATTGCCTGCAGTCCGGACCAGCTCGCCGATGGGTCTATGCCGCTCCCCCAGGAGTGGACGAGTCCCGCCTGGCGGGGTCGGGTGATCGGACGAACGCGATCATCGACGAGTACCGGGACGCCGCAGTCTCCGCGTGCAACGACGCGGGTGCACGAGTCGTTCGCACGGAGCTCGTCATCAGGCCTCTCGGAGCCGGCGCCTTCGTCAGCGACGGTCTTCACCTGAGCGGACCGGCCTACAAGGCGGTTCTACCCGCGATCGCTGAAGCCGTGCATGCCACCGCAGGAGGCGATCGCGCCCCCTCGTCCCGGACGTCAGCTGCCCGGCGGCGCGTAGTCGATCGTCATGTGTGACGCCTCGTCGATCTGGGCCGGCGTGAGCAGGACGACGGTCTCGTACTTGCTGAGCGCACCGGTCTGACAGACCGTGCCGGCGATGGCTGCCATCGCCTCATGACTCGGCGCTTCGACGATGGCGAACAGGTCATGGGACCCGAACGAGAAGTAGACACTCTCCACGGAGCCGCCCACCGCGGAGGCCAGCTTCTCGATTGCTGCGGCACGCGCGGAGCCGCCCTTCGCCATGACGCCCTTGATGCCCTCGGGCGAGTACGAGGCTTTGATCATGTACTTGGCCATGGTGGTGCTCTCTCTGTAGATGGCGGGCGACGGTGGAACACCGAGAGGGTGTCTCCTCCGAGCCATCAAGAGCCGAGTCTTTGACGACGGTCACACGGACCGGGAGCCACTCCGACCGTACGCTCCCGACGCCGCAGGCGAAAGGCGCCGAGGCGCTCAGCGGTCGAACGGGTGCCTCAGTCGTCGATGCGGACCACGACACGTCCCAGGGACCGGCCGGACATCAGCTGGCGCATCGCCTGGGGGACCTGGCTCAGGGGATAGACCCGGTCGACCACCACACGGAGCTCGCCCGTCTCCACGAGGCCGGCGAGCGTGCCCATCAGCTGCCGCTTGTCCGGTGGCGCGAAGGACCCGCCGCGCAGCTGCGGTGAGACCGCCGAGCGTGCCACGAGTCCGAGGAGACGCGGGATGCTGCCCAGCCAGCGGTGCCCGGTGGCCCCGAATGCGTCGTGTCCGATCAGGATGTAGCTCCCTCGTGGGTCCAGCGCACGACGGATCTCGCTGAAGGAGTGGTTTCCGGGCACGTCGAAGATGAGGTCCCACTGCTCACCGCTGTGCGTGAAGTCCTCAGACGTGTAGTCGATGACCCGGTCCGCGCCGAGGGAGCGCACGAGTGCGAGCTTGCTCGCGTGGTCGACACCGGTGACGTTGGCACCGTAGGCCTTGGCCAGCTGCACGGCGATCGCGCCGACGCCGCCCGCGGCGCCGTTGACCAGGACTCTCGACCCGGGAGGCACACGTCGTCGGGGCAGGTTGTTCACGGCGATGAGCCCGGCGGTCGGCACGGCGGCCGCCTCCTCGAAGCTGACGCCGGAGGGCTTGAGCGCGACCCCTTCCTCGGGGGCGGTGGCGTACTCGGCGAACGCGCCGCCGTTGCGCCACTGGACACCGCGAACGGTCTCCGCGAAGWCCTCGTCACCCCGCTCGAACCGGGTCACCGCGCTCCCCACTGACTCCACCACCCCGGCGGCGTCAGTCCCCGGGACTCGCTCACGGGGGCGTCTGACCCCGGAGCCCATGAGGCGCAGGACCGCGGGCCGGCCGGCCACGACGTGCCACACATCCGGATGCACGGACGCCGCGCGGACCCGGACCAACACCTCGTCCGCGGCCGGCACCGGCCGAGGGACCTCGCTCAGGTGGAGGTCGTCGAC
>NZ_JBFUMD010000309.1:0-4823 GCF_054049555.1 Nocardioides sp. P5_C9_2 | reverse complement strand
TACATCCTCGACGAGCCCACGACCGGGCTCCACCTCGCCGACGTCGCCAACCTCCTCGGCCTGCTCGACCGGCTGGTGGACTCCGGCAAGTCCGTGATCGTCATCGAGCACCACCAGGCCGTGATGGCCCACGCCGACTGGCTCATCGACCTCGGCCCCGGAGCCGGGCACGACGGCGGCACCGTCGTCTTCGAGGGCACGCCGGCCGACCTCGTCGCCGGCCGGGGCACGCTCACCGGTCAGCACCTCGCGGCGTACGTCGGCGCCTGACACGTCAGGAGGAGCGACGCCGAGCCTCCGGTCCGGGACCCGGCTGGCAGCGGGGACACCACCACGTCCGCCGGTTGCCGGCGTCACCCGGGACCTCGGCGACCACCCGGACGGCGGTGCCGCAGCGCAGGCACCCGCGTCGTTGGCAGCCGCTGACCCAGTGGTCGGTGCCGGGCCACATCGACCCGGTCGTCACCTGGTAGGCCTGGGGCACGGTGGCCGAGTGGTGCAGCATGGTCGCAGCCCGCTCGACCAGGCGCCGTACGTCGACGTCGCCGACGGGTGCCCACGGGCTCGCCCCGGTGAGGAACGCCAGCTCGTTGGCCCACAGGTTGCCGAGGCCGGACACGAGTCGCTGGTCGAGCAGCGCGCTCACCAGCGGGAGCGTCGGGTCGGCGGACAGCCGGCGGACCGCCTCGTCGGCGTCCCAGTCGTCGCGCAGCGGGTCCGGGCCGAGGTGGCCGACCAGGCGCGACTCGTCCGCGGTGGGCACCAGCTCGAGGTCGTGCAGCTTGATCCCGTGGGTCGTCTGCTCGTCGTCGAGGGCCAGCACGAGCCGGACGTCCGCCATTGCGCAGGTGGCTGTGCAGGGTGACCGGCGGGGAGTCGTCGAGCCCGCCGAGCCGGGTGAGCAGGTGCTTGCCGTGCGTGGCGTGCCCCACGACGACCCTGCCGGACCCCGTCGGTCGCCTGAGCTCGCGCACGTGCTTCCGAACAGGCGGGGTCACAGGTCGGGGCTCGCGCACTTGCGCATGAATGGACCGGGGCACCGGTCGGAGCTCGCGCACGTGGACGACCGATACCAGTTCGCGTCCGCGAAAGTCGCGCATCCGCGCGACCGACGCCCGACCCCGCCCGCCACGTGGCAGGGTCGGGGCATGGCGGGGGAGAGACGGTTCGTGCTCCACGACCACCGCAAGCCGAGCCCGCACTTCGACCTGCGGCTCGAGGAGGACGGCGTGCTGCGCAGCTGGGCGGTGCCCCGCGGGCTGCCCGAGGACGCGGAGCACGACCGACTGGCGATCGCGGTCGACGACCACGAGCTCGAGCACGCCGACTACGAGGACGAGCACAAGACGATCGCCGACGACGGCTGGTGGGAGGACCATGACCGCACCGAGCGACGCATGCTCTTCTCCCTGCACGGGCGGCAGGGCGTGCGCCGTTACGCGCTGATCCGCACCGGCGGCACCCAGTGGCTGCTCCACCTCACCCGGGACCAGCCGGCGGCGGACGGGTGAGCGCCGGTTGGAGGCCGTCGACATGATGGGGCCGTGTTCCACCGTCATCCGTTCCTGAGTCTGCTCACCTTCGCCTACCTCGGCTTCGTCGGCCTGGTGACCCTGACCCCGGCCTCCGACCAGCCGGACTACTCCGCGCTCGCGGCTCGCGTCCTGGCGCGGCTGGAGAGGTATCCCGACCTCGACCCGGTCACGGCGCGCCTGAGCGTCGAGCGGGTGGAGTTCCTGGCCAACATCGCCCTGTTCGTGCCGGTGGGCGTGTTCGTGCTGCTGCTGTTCGGCTCCCGGCTGTGGTGGGTGGCGATCGCGGGAAGCGTCGCCCTCACCGCGGCGATCGAGACCGCCCAGCGCTCCATCCCGGGCCGGGTCTCCGACCCGCGCGACGTCGTGGCCAACTCCGTGGGTGCCCTGATCGGTGTCGCCCTCGGCCTGGTCCTGACGCTGCCGGGCACCCTGCGGCGTCGACGGCACCGCGCGGCCCGGACCTCGCTGTCGACCTAGGGGCGGGTCAGGAGCACCAGCCGCTGGGTCGCGCGGGTCATCGCGACGTACCGGTCGACCGCTCCCTCGATCCCGGCGCCGAACGAGTCGGGGTCGACGAGCACGACCAGGTCGAACTCGAGCCCCTTGGCGAGCACGGGGGAGAGCGACCGGACCCGTTCGGTGGTCTCGTACGACGGGTCCCCGATCACGCAGGCCGTGCCCTCGGCATGCTGGTCGAGCCACTCCTCGACCACGGCGTGCAGCTCGGCGACGGAGCCGTGGTGGACGGGAACGCCCGAGCTGCGCACCGACGTGGGGACGTTCGCGTCGGGCAGCGCCGCGCGGATCACCGGCTCGGCCTCCGCCATCACCTCCTCGGGTGTGCGGTAGTTGAGGGTGAGCGACGCCAGTCGGACACCATCGAGGCCGACGCGCTCCAGCCGTTCCTCCCACGACTCGCTGAATCCGTGGCGGGCCTGGGCCCGATCGCCGACGATCGTCAGGCTCCCGGACGGGCACCGCTGGAGCAGCATCTGCCACTCGGCGTCCGTCAGCTCCTGTGCCTCGTCGACGACGACGTGGGCGAAGGGGCCGGTGAGCTGGTCGCGCTCGTCGACGGGCAGTGCCGCGTCGTCGACGAGGGCGTCCCGGATGCCGCCCTGCGTCAGCTGGGCCATGAGCCCTTCCTCGTCCTCGAGCTGCAGGAGCTCGTCGACGACCCGGTCCATCCGGGCGCGCTCCGACGCGACGGCCCGCTCCTGGCGACGCCGTCTCCGGGACGTCTCCGGGTCGCCGAGCCGGCGTCGGGCCGCGTCGAGCAGCGGGAGGTCCGGCACGGTCCACTCGCGGGCGTTCGTGCGCTGGAGCGCACGAACCTCCTCGGGACCGAGCCACGGCGCGCACATACGCAGGTAGGCGGGCACCTCCCACAGGTCGCCGACGAGGTCCGTCGCGTCGATGAGCGGCCACGCCCGGTTGAAGGCGGTGGCCAGGTCGGCGTTCTGTCCCAGTGAACGGCGGACGAGGTCGGGGGAGACGTCCTCGTCGGCCTCGTGCTTGTCCACCAGGATCGTGAGCAGGACGTCCCAGACCTCGTTGCGGGCCTCGTTGTGCGGCGTACCGGGTGCCGGCGACTCGAACGCCTCGGCCCAGTCGCTCGCCCCCAGCCAGACGTCGGCCCAGTGCGTCTCGACGTCCATGCCCTCGGTGGGCGGCTCCTCGTACATCCGGACCGCGGGCTCGATCGCCCGGACCATGTCGGCCGACGACTTCAGCCTGGCCACGACCGGATCCGGCTCGGGGGCCGCGGACGCTCCCTCCGGCTGCAGCTCCAGCAGCGTGCACGTGCGCACGCCTTCCTCTCCGAGGCTGGGGAGCACATCGCCGACGTAGCTCAGGTAGGGCTGGTGGGGGCCGACGAAGAGGACGCCGCCCCGGCGGTCGCCGAGACGGGGGTCGGAGTAGAGCAGGTACGCGGTGCGGTGCAGGGCCACCACGGTCTTGCCGGTGCCGGGGCCGCCGTCGACGACGAGCGCGCCGCGCGATCCGGCTCTCACGATGGCGTCCTGATCGGCCTGGATGGTGCCCAGCACGTCGCGCATCCTGGGCGAGCGGCTGCTGCCCAGGGTGGCGATGAAGGCGGACTGGTCGTCCAGGGCCGCGTGGCCCTCGAGGCCGTCGACCGTGAACACCTCGTCCCAGTAGTCGGTGACCCGGCCACGGGTCCAGCGGAAGCGACGTCGGCTGGCCAGGCCGTGCGGACGGGCGTGGGTGGCGGCGAAGAACGGCTCGGCGGCGGGGGAGCGCCAGTCGACGAGCAGCCGCTGTCCGCCCGTCCCGGTGAGACCCAGGCGGCCGACGTAGAGCGTCCCGCCGTCCGTGTCGACGACCCGCCCGAGGCAGAGGTCCAGGGAGTAGCGGCTCAGGGTCCGTAGCCGGGCCGAGATGCGGTGGATCTCCTCGTCGCGGTCCATGGCCGCCTGGTCGGTGCCGCCGGGGAGGCGGAGCGTGGCGTCACGGCGCTCCGAGAGCTCCGCGATCGAGCGCGCGATGCTCTCGGCGATCGCAGCGAAGTGGGCCTCGTCGGCGGCGATCAGGGCAGGATCGGCCTTGGCCGGGTGGTCCGCCAGCGAGAACGCGTCGGTGGTCAGGGGTGTCACAGGCATTCGCTCCGGTGCTTCCGTACGACGGGCTGGAGCCGGGAGTCTGGGCCACGACGGGGGTCTTGCGGCAAGCCCCCTGACCGGCTATACGTTGAGAACGGAGGGGCGGAGACGCGATGGATCGGGTGCTTCTTCAGTTGGTGCCGCTCGCCATCGCTGCCGCGTTGAGCACGGTCACGATCACCGCGACCATCTTCATCCTCATCGCCGAGAGTCGTCGTCGCTCCGGCTTGGCATTCGCCGTCGGCACCGTCATCGGCACGTTCGCGGCCGTCGCGATCGCGACCGTGGCCAGCCAGGCGCTGCCCGGACGTCCTCGCCATCACGACGCCTTGGTCGCGAAGCTGCTGTTCACGATCGGTCTCGCGATGGTCGTGCTGGGGGTGGTCACACTGGCACGGCGACATCGCCCGAGACCCACCCAGCAGCCGGGCTGGATCAACGGACTCGCGTCCTTGGGCGCCGTCCCCGTGCTCGGTGTGGGGCTGGCCCTCAACCTCCGCCCGAAGTCGCTGCTCCTGGCCGCGGCGGCAGGGCTCGCCATCAGCGGGGCTCACCTGCACTTCGACGACGTCGTCGTCCTGACCCTCTTCTACACAGCGTTGGCCACGTGCACCGTCGTCGCGCCCATCGTCGCGACGATGCTGCTGCCCGGGCGGCTCGTGCC
>NZ_JBFUMD010000308.1:0-4834 GCF_054049555.1 Nocardioides sp. P5_C9_2 | reverse complement strand
AGCTGGAGCACCTGGCCGGGTACGCCGGGTCCCGGCCGGTCCGCATCGGCAACGGCGCTGTCGGGCAGCGCCAGACCGACGTGCTGGGCGAGGTGATGATCGCCCTGGAGGACGCCCGCCACGCCGGTCTGGAGGAGACGGCGCAGAGCTGGGCCCTCCAGCGCGCGCWGGTCGACGAGCTGGCGACCCACTGGGACGAGCCGGACAACGGCCTCTGGGAGATCCGTGGGCCGCTGCGGCACTTCACCCACTCGCGGGTCATGGTGTGGGTCGCCTTCGACCGCGCGGTCCGGGCCGTCGAGGAGCACGGGTTCCCCGGTGACGTCGACCGGTGGCGCGCCCTGCGCGACGAGGTGCACGCCGAGGTGCTCGCGCGCGGGTACGACGAGGAGCGGGGGACCTTCACCCAGCACTACGACACCACCGAGCTCGACGCCAGCCTGCTCAACGTCTCCCTGGTCGGCTTCCTGCCCGGTGACGACGAGCGCGTCCTGGGGACGATCTCGGCGATCGAGGAGGACCTCATGCACGAGGGCCTGCTGCGCCGCTACCGCACCCAGACCGGGGTCGACGGTCTCTCGGGCGGCGAGCACCCCTTCCTCGCCTGTTCGTTCTGGCTGGTCTCGGCCTATGCGCTCGCCGGACGCCGCGACGACGCGCACGCCCTGATGGACCGGCTCTGTGCGCTGGCCAACGATGTCGGGCTGCTCTCCGAGGAGTACGACGTCGACGCGGGACGCATGGCGGGCAACTTCCCGCAGGCCTTCAGCCACCTCACCCTGGTGCAGGCGGCCCTCGCGTTGCAATGACCGTGGCGACCGTGTCGCGGATTAGCCGCGGGACAGCGATCTCGTTCCCCAGCCGACCCCGCCCGCCACGGCGAACGGCCCCCGCCCCGCGTTCGCGCGCGGGACGGGGGCCGTTCAGGTGAGCTGGACTCAGCGGCGCACGCGGAGACGCAGCGTCTCGCGCGAGCGCTGGGTCTCGTCGTCGCCCAGGTAGCGCACGACGACGGTGTAGCGACCCGGCCGCAGGCCGGCGAGGCGCACGTTGGCCTTGCCGCCCTCGAGCCGGATGGTCCGCTTCAGGGCAGGCTTGCCCTTGACGGTGACCTTCACCTTGCCGTGGGCCTTGGCGCCGTCGGCACCGACCCGGACCTTCACCACGGGAGCCTTGCCGGGCTTGGTGGAGACCTTGGCCCGAGCATCCGAGGCGGCCTTGAGGACCTCGACCACGAGGGTCTTCTCGACGGTCGTGCTGGTGCCACCGGCGTACCGCACCGTCAGCGTGTGCTCACCGACGGTGGTGAAGACGGGCAGCGTGATGTTGACGACGCCGTTGGTGACCGGCGCGGACGCGAGCAGGGTCGACCCCTCGCGCACCTCGACGGTGCCGTCGGTGGCGTCCCTCTTGTCCCCGCGCATGACCTTCACGTGCACCATGGCGCGGGTGCGGTCGACGACGACCCGCTGCGGGGTCACCGACGCCTCGACGCTCGACGTCGGGGTGCCGGGCGGGGTGACCGGGGCGGTCGGGGTGTTGATGCCCACGATCTCCGGACTGTGGTCAGACGAGCGGTAGGGGTTCGGCGCGTACAGGTTGGTGACGTTGCTGTTGAAGCGGGCGTACTCGTAGTAGACCGACTCGTAGCCGTTGATGTCCCACACGTCGACCGCGTTGACGTCCTTGAGCGCGACCGCGTTGGCGAGCACGTGGTCGAGCGAGCCGATCTGGCCGTCGAAGTTGTAGGTCTCCTCGTCCGGCTTGCTGCTCGACTCGAGGTTGGTGTAGCCGGCCGCCTCGAGGACCTGGATCGGGTCCTCCTCGGAGTAGGCGTTGAAGTCGCCGGCCAGGAAGACCCGGCTGATCCCCCGCTGGGACTTGAACGAGTCGGCGAAGCTCACCAGGGCGTTGGCCTGGAGGACGCGCCGGTCGTTGGCATTGCCCTGACCGTTCGGGTCCGGCGTGCCGGAGCCCTTGGACTTGAAGTGGTTCACGATGACGGCGAAGGCGTCGGCGTCAGCCGCGCCGACCTCCTTGAAGGCCTGGGCGACGGGCTCGCGGGCGTCCTCGAAGGCCTCGCCGGCCGACGACTGGTCGCTGAGCACGATGGACTCACCGACGAGCGCGACGTGGGCGGGCTGGTAGATGAAGCCGTTGCGGATCACGTCCTGGTCGGAGGTCGGCGGCAGGATGCTCGCCGACGGGACGGCGGCCCAGGTGCCGGCGCCTGCGTCGGCGTTGAGGGCCGACACCAGCTCGTTGATCGCGAAGTCGCGGGGCTTGCCGAACTTGACCGAGTTCTCCAGCTCCTCCAGGGAGACGATGTCGGCGTCGGCGGTGTTGATGGCCGCGACGATCTTGTCCCGCTGGCGCTCGAGGTTCGCCTGGTTGGCGGCACCGCGGGGGCCGTCGGGGTCGCACCTGTTGTTGGTGATCGGGTTGCCGTCGCGGTCGCGGTAGTAGGTGCACGTGCCCAGTCCGGAGGCGACGAACTCCTCACCGGTCGTGGGGAAGAAGTTCAGGACGTTGAAGGTCGCGAGCTTCACGTCGCCACCCACGGCCTCGGGGGCCGCCGGTCGCGTCTGCTCGACGTTGATCGTCCCGGTGGGTGCACCGACGACCTGCGCCTGCGGGAGGMCCCGCCATGCGTTGAAGCCGTAGGTGAAGATCACCGGCTTGGGGAAGGTGAGGCCCGCACCGACGCGCACGGTGTGGTCCGCGGTGAACCACGGGAACGGCTGGGTGCTGTTCTGGGTCGTGGAGAACGTCATGCTGGACGCGTCGTCCAGGATGATCCGGTGCGCGTCGTTGTACCTCTTGCGCTCGGCGACCAGCGCGGTCGCCTGGGCGTCGATGACCTCGGTCGGCGCGACGAGGGGCTTGTCGCTGTTGGCCGCGACCCCGATCTCGCCGCGGAAGGAGGACGAGTTGGAGCCGTCGCTGTAGTAGGGCCCGCCGTCGTACACGTCGGTCGCGGTCCACGGGGCGGTCGGCTGGAACAGCTCACCCTCGGCGACCTCGCGCGCCTCGTCGAGAGCAGCGCCGGACAGGCAGTCCGTGCCGGGGAGGGCGCAGTCGGTGCCGGGGACCTGGGTCTTGGGGGTCACCCTGCCGAGCGAGGCGACCGGCACGACACCGGACTGGCTGGCCACGACCTGGGTCGCGCCGGAGAACTCGGCGACCTGGCCGGTCACCTGGACGGAGTCGCCGACGGCCGGGTAGGTCGTGAAGCCGCCGGTGCCGCCGTACACGAAGACGGCGTCGGACGCGTCGGCGGTGTCGGCTCCCGGGGTCTGGAGGTAGAAGCCGTTGAGCCCACCCGTGGGGTACGACGCCGTGACGACGCCCTGCGTCTTGACGTTCTGGCCGACCAGCGGGGACGTCGCGCCCGTGCCCTGGATGTCGGCGACCGGGATCAGGGCCGCAGCTGCGGTGATCGTGTAGGTGAACGTCACGTCGTCGGTGGCCGGAGTCGCAGCCGAGTCGGTGGCCGTGGCTGTGACCTCGTAGGTGCCTGCCGTCGTCGGGGTCCCCGACACGACACCGTCGGGGGCAACGGTGACGCCGGCGGGCAGGCCGGTGGCGGTCCACGTGTACGGCGACGTGCCGCCCGTGGCCTCCAGGGTGACGTCGGCGACCGGCGAGCCGACCTGGCCGGTCTGGTCACCCGGGGAGGTGGCCGCGAGGGGCCCGGGGGCCACGGGCTCAGCGTTCTGCGGGTCGGGCGTGCCCTCGACGAAGTCAGTGGCGTTGTTGTCGGTATCGGCCCCACCGACGCGGGAGGCAGAGGTCGTGATGGTCAGCGCGACGCCCGTACGAGTGGTCTCGTAGGTATCGGCGGTCGTCCCGAAACCGACGGTGTCGACGAGTCCGCCGGTGCTCACACCTGCGACGTCGGCGCGAGCCGTCACCGGGTCGGTGGAGCTGGCGAGGAAGACGATGCCGCCCGACTGCGAGAGGTTGAGGCCCACGGTGGCATCCGGGATGGGCAGGGCCGGGGTGTCGGCGACCGTCCCGGCGTTGCCCGACTGGATCAGGAAGTGGTCACCAGCGGCGACGCTGCCCGTCAGCGCGGCCGGAGCAGCTGTGGCGCCGGTGCTGGACTTGTACTGGACCGACCACCCGCTGAGCGAGACAGCGGTGTCGGTCGGGTTGTAGAGCTCGATGAAGTCGTGGGTGTAGCTGGGCGACCCGGTGCTACCGCCGCCGCCGCCGTACACCTCGCTGATGACGAGGTCGGTCCCGGCCGGGTTGGCCGTGGCGGTGACGGGGATCGCGACGAGGCCGGTGGCCGCGACCGCGAGGCCGGCGAGCAGGGCGCTGCGCCGGAAGGGGGGACGTGCGGACATGAGTTCTCCGAGTGGGGGGTGGTGGGTGAGGACGTGCTGGGTGACGCGAAGCAGTGGGGGCCCGGCTGAGCCGGACCCCCACTGGTCGATCAGTGCTTGACGCGGATCGTGAACTTCTCGCTGGTGCCCGCGAACGTGTCGTTCCCGCGGAACGTCACCTTCACCTTGTACTTGCCGGGCTTGGCGAACTTGCGGACCTTGACCTTGGCCACGCCGTTCTTGACCTTGGCGTTGTACTTGTGGCCGGCCACCTTGACCGTGACGCGGCCCTTGGCGGGCAGGTCCACGGCGGACTTGACCTTGACCTTGATCCGGACCTTGGTCTTCGCGGCCTTGATCATCCGGGCCTTCTTCGGGAAGACCTTGTGCGCCAGCGTCGGCGTGGTGAGGACGACGCCGCGAGCCAGCGTGGTCTTGGAGTCCTGCGCGATGATGCGGAACTCCTTGCCGCCGCGGACCGTGAAGACCGCCCGGGCCTTGCC
>NZ_JBFUMD010000307.1:0-4841 GCF_054049555.1 Nocardioides sp. P5_C9_2 | reverse complement strand
CGCCCACCCAGCGGATGGCGAACTTCTACGAGAAGGGCGACAAGCCGCTCGAGATCGTCGCCACCCGGCAGTGGTACATCCGCAACGGTGGCCGCGACGCCGAGACCCGCAGCGAGATGCTGGCCCGCGCCGACGAGATCCAGTGGATCCCCGCGCACATGAAGCACCGCTACGACAACTGGGTCGGCGGGCTCAACGGCGACTGGCTCATCAGCCGTCAGCGGTTCTTCGGTGTCCCCTTCCCGGTGTGGTACCCGCTCGACGACGCCGGCGACCCGGACTACGACCACCCGCTCATGCCCGCCGAGGCCGAACTCCCGGTCGACCCGTCGACGCAGGCGCCCCGCGGGTACGGCGAGGACCAGCGCGGTCGGCCCGGCGGCTTCATCGGCGACCCGGACGTCATGGACACCTGGGCGACCTCGTCGCTGACCCCGCAGATCGCGGGCGGCTGGACCACCGACGAGGACCTCTTCGAGCGCGTCTACCCCTACGACCTGTGCACGCACGCCCACGACATCATCCGCACCTGGCTCTTCAGCCGGGTGGTCCGCGGCCACTTCGAGCAGGGCACGGCGCCCTGGCGCACGGCGATGGTCTCCGGCTTCATCGTCGACCCGGACCGCAAGAAGATGTCGAAGTCCAAGGGCAACGTGGTCGTCCCGACGGAGATCCTGGAGAAGTACGGCGCGGAC
Source organism: Nocardioides sp. P5_C9_2 (assembly GCF_054049555.1). Classification (NCBI taxonomy): domain Bacteria; kingdom Bacillati; phylum Actinomycetota; class Actinomycetes; order Propionibacteriales; family Nocardioidaceae; genus Nocardioides; species Nocardioides sp. P5_C9_2. Next base: position 4,146 of record NZ_JBFUMD010000307.1, on the reverse strand, counting down.
GCCGTCCGCTGGCGCGCCGCCCTGGGCCGGCCGGGTCTCGACTCGCCGTTCGACGAGTCGCAGATGAAGGTCGGGCGCCGTCTGGCGATGAAGGTGCTCAACGCCTCCAAGTTCGTCCTGGGCAACGTCGGCGCCACCTCGCTGGACCACTTCGCGGTGAGCGAGCCGATCGACTGCGCCCTGCTGGGCCGCCTCGAGGTGGTGGTCCGCAAGGCCACCGAGGCGTTCGACGCCTACGACTACACCACCGCGCTCGAGGTCACCGAGAAGTTCTTCTGGGAGTTCTGCGACGACTACCTCGAGCTGGTCAAGGAGCGGGCGTACGACGAGGACGGCGGTGCTGCCACGGCCTCGGCCAAGGCTGCCCTCGCGGTCGCCCTGCACGTGCAGCTCCGCCTCCTGGCGCCCTTCCTGCCGTATGCGACCGAGGAGGTCTGGTCGTGGTGGCAGGAGGGCTCGATCCACCTCACGTCGTGGCCGGTGGGCACCGACCTGGGGTCCGCGGCCGCCGCCGACCCGACGATGGTGGACGCGGTCGCGGCCGCCCTCATCGGGATCCGCGGCGCCAAGTCGCAGGCCAAGGTGTCGATGAAGGCCGAGCTCTCGCGCGTGGAGATCAGCGGCCCGCCCGCGCTGGTGTCCGCGGCCCAGGCGGCGGAGGCGGACCTGCGTCGCGCGGGCAAGATCACCGGCGACCTGGTCTTCACCCCCGACGAGTCGGCACAACAGGTCTCGGTGGCCGCCGTGGTGGCCGACACCGAGTAGCGCGGAGGGCCGGCCCGGTCAGTCCTTCGTCGAGGAGGACCCCGGGCCGGTCTCGACCGGCACCTCGCTCGCGACCGCGCCGGGGACGACGGGCGTCGTCACCGGGGCCTGGTCGTCGTGGCCCTTGCCGTGACCCTTTGCGGCCTTCTCGGCGTCCTTGACGGCCTTCTCGGCGTCCTTGGCCGTCTGACGCGCCTCGAGGACCGCCTCCGTGGCGGCCTGCTGCGCGTCCCGGGCGGCCTCGTCGGCGGCCTTCTGCGCGTCCCGGGCGGCCTTGTCGGCGGCCTTCTGCGCGTCCCGGGCCGCCTTGTCGGAGACCTGCTCCGGGCCCGGCCCGGTGCTGACGGTCTCGACCGGACCGGTGGGGGTCGAGACGGTGGTGGGGGTCGCAGGGGCTGTCGTGGTCGCAGGGACCGTCGTGGTCGTCGGGACCGTGGTGGCCTGCGGCGTCACGACCGGGTCGATGGCCTGGCCCGTGCCGGTGGCGTCACCGATCGCGGCGGCGTGACGGGTCGCGGCTCGGTCGGGGCGGGTGGTGGTGGCGCCCGTGGACACGGGGGCCGGGACGTCCTCGGTGGTCGACGTCGCGGGACCGTGGCCCACCGGGGCAGGCGTGGCGGGAGCATCGACCCGRGGAGGAAGGACCACGCGGTCCGGGGCCGACGCCACGGGCCGGTCCGCGATCGACCCGAGGAGGCCGCCCAGCGCGTCGCTGCGGATCGCGTGTCCCAGCATGACGGCGCACAGGATCGTCACCACCACGAACGCGAACAGCGGACGCTTGTGCTCAGCACTCACCTGTGGAACCCCCTCGGCACCTCGACATCCATTGTGTCGCGRCTTCCGGGTGGTTCAGACCACTCAGGACCCAAATGGCCCGAAGTGACTAGTCGCGCCCCACCCGAACGGATGGTTGACGACCACGGTCCGTCAACCGCCCGGGGTCGTCGCCGCGACGGTGGGTGACTCGACCGGGGGCGCCACGGGTGCCTGGGTCGTGGGCTGGGTCGTGGGCTCGGTCGTGGGGTCGGTCGTCGGCTCCGGGGGCGGCTGCGTCGAGGGCTCCGCCGTCGGCTCCGGGGACGGCTGCGTGGAGGGCTCCGTCGAGGGCGGGGTCGACGACGGGGACGCGGGATCGGTCGTGGGATCCGGCGTCGGATCCGTCGTCGGGTCCGTCGTGGGACCGACCGGGGGCGTGCCCGCGTTGGCGTGCGCCACCTCCTCGGCGTGCTGCAGGGCCTCCGCCGCCGCTTGCTGCGCGACGGCCGCCTCCTGTGCCTCCCGGTCGGCGACCCGCTGCGCACGGACGGCCTCGACCCTCGCGGCGGCGGCGGCGAGCTCACCGGCCGGGGTCGTGGCCTGAGCCGTCGCCTGGTCCGCGACCTGCTGAGCCTGCACGGCCGCGTTCTGGGCGACCTCCGCCTCGCGTGCCTCCTTGGCCGCGATCGCGACGGCCCTGTCGGCCAGGAAGGCCGCCTGCTCCACGGTCTCGTCGCCGTCGTCGGCGTCCCCGGTCCCCGTGGGGGCGGGCGTCGTCGGTGTGGACCCACCGGCCGCCGCCGGTCCGGTGGCGGTGTCTCCGCCCGGGTCCGAGGAGGCGGTCGGGGGCAAGGCCCCCGGCGGCGCCGACTCCGGTACGCCGCCCGCCTGCACGCCGGCGTCCATGCCACCGCCCGGCGTCGCGGTCTCTCCGGCCTGGGCCAGATCGGTCACGACACCCTGTCCGGCGGTGGCCGTCGGGGCGGCCGGGCTGACGGCAGCGCCCGCGGTGGATCCCGGGGACGTGGGGAGGTCRCCGTCCACGCCAGTGCGGACGGCCTGACCGAGGAGCACGCCGCACAGGGTCGCCACCAGGACGAACCCGAGCAGCGGCTTCGCGTGATCTGGGTGCACCTGGGCCTCTTCAGCTCGGAGGTGTCAAGTGTGCTCCATCGCGACAAGTCCGCCGCGGATCTCGGCGTCGATCTCGCCCATCAGGTGTAGGCGGGAGTCCCCCGCGGCACGCCTGGCTCAGGCCGACTTCTTCTTCTTCGCCTCGGGCTCGCGCGGGACCAGCTCGGGAGCCACGTCGTCCTCGACCACCTCGCGGTTGACGATGACGCGGGCCACGTCCGCACGCGACGGCACGTCGTACATCACGTGGAGGAGGACCTCCTCGATGATGGCGCGCAGACCACGAGCACCGGTGCCCCGCTCCAGCGCCTTCTCGGCGATGGACGCGACGGCGTCCTCGGTGAACTCGAGCTCCACCCCGTCCAGCTCGAAGAGCTTCTGGTACTGCTTGACCAGCGCGTTGCGAGGCTCGGTGAGGATCTGGACCAGGGCCTCGCTGTCGAGCTTGCTGACGCTGGCGATGAGCGGGAGCCGGCCGATGAACTCGGGGATCAGGCCGAACTTGGTGAGGTCTTCGGGGCGCACCATCGACATCAGGTCCTGGGCGTCGCGCTCGGCCTGGCCGCGGATCTCTGCGGTGAAGCCGAGCGACTTCTTGCCGACCCGCTGCTCCACGATCTGCTCCAGGCCGGCGAAGGCGCCGCCGACGATGAACAGGATGTTGGTGGTGTCGATCTGGATGAACTCCTGGTGCGGGTGCTTGCGGCCCCCCTGCGGCGGCACCGAGGCCGTGGTGCCCTCGAGCATCTTCAGCAGCGCCTGCTGCACGCCCTCGCCGGAGACGTCGCGCGTGATCGAGGGGTTCTCCGACTTGCGGGCCACCTTGTCGATCTCGTCGATGTAGATGATCCCGGTCTCGGCCTTCTTGACGTCGTAGTCGGCGGCCTGGATGAGCTTGAGGAGGATGTTCTCGACGTCCTCACCGACGTAGCCGGCCTCGGTCAGCGCCGTGGCGTCGGCGATCGCGAAGGGGACGTTGAGCATCCGGGCCAGCGTCTGGGCCAGGTAGGTCTTGCCGCAGCCGGTGGGCCCGATGACCAGGATGTTGGACTTGGAGACCTCGACGGTCTCGTCCTTGGTGTGCTTGCCCCCGATGGGCTGGAGCCCGGACTGCACACGCTTGTAGTGGTTGTAGACCGCGACGGCCAGGGACTTCTTGGCGTGCTCCTGGCCGATCACGTACGAGTTGAGGAACTCGAAGATCTCCCGCGGCTTGGGCAGCTCGTCGAGACTGACCTCGCTGCCCTCGGCGAGCTCCTCCTCGATGATCTCGTTGCACAGCTCGATGCACTCGTCACAGATGTAGACGTTGGGTCCTGCGATGAGCTTCTTGACCTGCTTCTGGCTCTTGCCGCAGAAGTTGCACTTCAACAGGTCGCCACCGTCACCGATACGAGCCACGGGTTGTGTCCTCCGRTCCTGCCGGGTCGGGCCCCGGCTCTTTCAAACTCCTCGACGGTACCCCGTGCCGACCCCGCGCGGGGGCCG